>JAHDPS010000360.1 GCA_018434225.1 Bacillota bacterium | reverse complement strand
GGGTCTTGCCCGTTCTTGCATTTATCAAAGCGCGCCGTAATACCCCTTGTTCTAACTATGGGGATATAAGGCGCGGACTCTGGGAACGGAGGCGTTTCCCAGATCGGGGGACGCCTCTGGCGCGTGGTCCGGGTGGCGCTCGTTTTCGTGCTGCTCCTCCTGGCCGTCCGCGTCTGTGTGGGATACCTCGCCTCCGCGGCGCAATCCGGTGTGAATCCGAAAGCGTCTCTGCCCTCATGGCGCGGGGGTTTCTTGAAGGAAGTCGCTCGATTGTATGAGCGAGGTCTGGCACGGTTAGGGGGATGGAAGGGCTTCAGCTGATGATGGTTCCATGCTGTTCCCCTTGACAGGGAGTCCTTGCTTGGGGGCGTACGCCACATCATCACATCATGTGGGAGGGACAGGGATGCTCCGGCACACTCGAAGTCACTCGCGTTACCAGAGGCAGCGGTACATAGCGAGGCGCCGCCGCCGTTTCCAGGGTTGGGTGAGTAGATTTGACCCATTGACGTCGAGGGGTCTCGAAGAAGGCGGCTACATACGGATTCTGCCGCCACGTCCTTTGGAACTGAGGGAAGCCGAATTCTGGCGGCCCAGGGTTTTGGGGAGGCTGTCGAAATGGAACGGGACCTGCGCTCACCTCCTGTGCAGGGGCCCGAGATTCCGGGACCAGAGGCACATTGCTACAGCAGAGACGAGGCGCCTGGTATTGGAAGCCTTCGAGTCGCGTTAGTGGACCTGGTATGGAGGTGGTTCTTTTGGGCGGAAGGGATATGGCGCAGATAATGAACGGCTGTTCGCTAAGGATTGCGGTTCAGCCGATAATCTCTTTGGCGACGGGGGGTGTCCTTGGGTACGAAGCGTTGCTGAGGCCTTCGGCGCCGTTCGGGAACCCCCAGTCGATGCTTGCGGCCGCTCTAGGGACCGGCTGTCTTGTTGATCTGGAAGTTGATATATGTCGGCAAGCCGCGAGAACGGTCCTGGAATCGTGTGGGGGTGCGAAATTGTTTGTGAATCTCACTCCCCAGACGTTCTGCGGGGGATTTCTTCGTTGCTCGAAGGTATTGAAAGTGTTGCCTCCGGAGCGAGTGGTCGTTGAGCTCACCGAGGCTTTTCCATACGACGGAAGGATCCAGATCGCCGCCATGATGTGGCGCCGGGAAGGGTTCGGGTTGGCGGTGGACGATGTGGCGAGCAGTTTTTCAAGGCTCCTGGCGGTTGGAATGATAAGGCCGGATTATCTCAAGATCGACGGCGAAGTTGTGAAGCGTGTTGAGAATGCCATGTGGCGGGGCGTTGCGAAGGGTGTGGTTGCGCTTGCCCAAGAAATTGGGGCGTCGGTGGTAGCGGAGGGTGTCGAGACTGAGGAGGAACGGCGCGTCCTGACCGATCTTGGCGTGGAATGGGGCCAGGGATATCTGTTGGGGATGCCTTGCCGGTCCGAGGCCCTGAGATAATGGGCGGAGCCAATGGGCGCAAGTGCTCCCGCCTAAGAAAGGGAGTGTCCGGGTGCTCGAGAAGGCGCGGGCCGCGGTTATGAAGGAAATGCTTCATGCGCTGGCGGAAGAGTTGGAGATGCGGTCCAGGGAAAAGCGGCTGTACCGGATAAGCGAGGCTGTGGACGCTGGCCCGAGCGGGGACGGTCATCTCTACTCGCTGCGTTTCAAGGATGGCGTCCCGGGGAACTTGAACTCCGATGCCCGCATTTCTATAAAAACATGGCTAAACGCGGTTGGCGGCTCGGTTGTTGATGTTGACGACCCGCACGTGAACGTGTTGCTCCAGCGCGAAATCCCGGTGGGGGAACTCTGCCGGTGCCAACTTGAAGTAGACAACAGTGCTCTGGTGGAGGCCCTGAGGCAGCGCATCGAAAGCGTTCGAGACCGGGATTCCCTTCTCCCTGACGCCGCGTGCTTCGGAGGGACGGTGAGCGGTGAGGGATGGTCCGGTCCTCTGGAAGAATCGTTGGCGGCTGGACTAATGGATGGGAAGATCAACGCGTCCCAGGTGGAGGCCGTCAGAGCGTGCCTTGAAAGGAGCTTCGTGATGGTCTGGGGGCCTCCCGGAACCGGGAAGACGTTCACGCTGTCGAAACTCGTCGAGTGTCTGGTGCGAGCGGGTAGGAAGGTCCTTGTGGTGTCCCACGCCAATGTCGCTGTCGATGAGGCCGCGGCGAGAACGTGCGCTTTTCTGAAGGACAGCGTTGAATACGCCGAAAGGCGGATCCTGAGGCTCGGGAACGTCACAAAAGCGGACCTGTTCAAGACTTACCCGTGCCTCGCCTACGGCGACGCAGTAAAGAAAGAACAAGCGTCATGCGACGCCGAGCGGGCTGAGGTGGAGGAGCACCTTCACAAATTGGAGAAAACATGTTCTTTGTTCTCGGAATTGGAGAAAGTCTCCGAGGAACTGAGGCGGGCTGAGACTTCGCGGCGCGAAGCGAGGATTACGCGCGAAGCGGCCCTCCATGCGGCGGAGGAAGCGTCAAGCCGGCGGGACGCCATACATAGGGACATCGACCGCCTGCTTGACGAAATCGAGAAGCTGAGAGCCGTCCAGACGCCTCTTTGGTCCTGGTTTTGCCGGTTGCGGTTGGAACGGCGCAGGAAGAGGCTTGACACTCTCCAGTGTTTCGCCCACTATGCCGAAGATACTCTCCAAGAGGCTGAACGAGCACTGAAGCAGGCTGAGCGGGGAACCGAGGATTTGGAACGGACGCTTGCGGATCTTGAGAATAAGAGGGAGCAGTTCATACGGGAGATTGGCGAGCGCTGGCCTGGCGCTAATCCTGACGATCTGTTGAAGGAGAAGGCTCAGCTTGCGAGCGAGATTAAAGAATTGGACCGGGTTCCCGCAGCCATCCCGGAAAAGGTGTTAGACAAGGCTTCCGCGGTGTTTACTACCCTGGCGAAGTGCTCGCTCGATAAGAATCTTTCGAAGAAGGTCGCCCGCTTCGATGTATGTGTGGTGGACGAAGCCAGCATGGCGCCCCGCCTCCCGGTGTATTGGGCGGCGTGCCTTGCTAGAGAGGCTCTCGTGATAGTTGGGGATTTCCTGCAACTGCGCCCGGTGCATGCCGTCTCAAAGGAATCAGCCGATAAATATCAACTCGCGGAGAAGTGGTTTGGGGAGAACGTCTACGACATGCTTGGGATAACCGGTGATGATGTGACGAAGATTCTCAAGCGTCCGGAGGTAAGGCTCCTTGACACCCAGAACCGCATGCACCCGGCCATCAGCGCCATTGTGAACGAGCATATCTACGGCGGCTGTCTGAAAGACGGGGACGCCGTTAGGGATCTCGCCATCCAGTTCTCGCTGTCGAGCGCCCCCATAGTAGTCCTCGACACAAGCAGAATGTCTAAGAAGAGGGCGGAGCGAAAGGAAGGCGAGACGACTGGCAGCTGGCAGAATAAGGCTCACCAGGCCGCGGTGATTGCTCTCATCCGTGCGATCAGGAGAGAGCATCCTGATCCGAAGAGCTTGAGCATTGGCGTCGCGACTCCGTACAGGCTCCAGGCGAATCGGCTGGAGGCCCTGATAAGGGCCGAACATCTGGAAGGGGTCTTTGTAGCCACAGTGCACCGATTCCAGGGCGGCGAGAAAGACGTGATCATCTTTGACACGGTGGCTTCGGGAAACGCCGGCGGTTTCATGACAAACGACCGCCTGAACCCGGAAGCGAGGATCCTGTTCAACGTGGCGGTCACTCGGGCTAAGCGTCAGCTATGGATTGTGGCGGACCGGGCGTCTTGGAACCGTCTCAAACGCTCAACGCTCATTGGGAAGGTGATCCTGGCCGCTCGTTCCTGGATAGACGCCAAGGATATACTGGAGGCGGAAAGAGTGTAACTGGAGGAAAGCATAGCGTGTCCGCGGGCCTTTTGGGGGC
>JAHDPS010000327.1 GCA_018434225.1 Bacillota bacterium | reverse complement strand
TCCTGATCGGCAGGATACGGGTAACCGTCCTCGTCAATCTGTCACCGAGTATGCCCTCTCCCTCGACCACCCTGATGATCCCCCGGGAAGAGACAGTAAGGGCAAGGATACTCACCTTGAGAAGGTCGCCCGGTTGCGCCCCGTCCACGTAGATCGGCCCTGTGGCGGGGTTGATCTTGGAGAAGTCCACTTCACACATTGGTTGGTCTTCCCTCGTGATCTGCCCCATGTAACAGTCGTTCATTATCACCTTGATGATTTCGCCCGGCGTCACTCTTTCCACCGGCTCCATACAGGGCTTGAAGGAATGGATCGCCTTTGTGTTCTCAATGACCTTCACACCTATGCCTCCTCCTGCGGATCGATCGTGCGACGCATACTACGCCCCCAAAGCACACGAACAGTATTCGACCCCGACGGCGATGATCCCTCACACACTGTAACAGCAGATCTCGCCGGAGTCATTCAGGGGTGATAAGCGCGGGAAATGCAGGGGGTAAGCGCGCCAGACCACCAATCTGGGTTGAGGAACGACCGGTGGTCTGGCTGCAGCCCCAGGCGGCATGCCGGAGCCGCTCAGTTGCCGAAGAACAACAGGATGAGGACCAGGAAGAGAATGAACACAAAGTTGCCACCGAACAATCCGCCGCCACCGCCAAAAAGGCCCTTACCCTCCACGAAGCCCACCTCCAAGGAATGATTTGCGTTACATGGTATGCCCGCCGAATGAAAGGGTGACATAAGCCGCGGGGAAACGAATCGCTTAACCCTCTTCCAGCAGCCGACAGCGACGCCTTCTCCCTTACGCCATGATGTGTCAAATATAGTTGATATTCTGTCGGACATCGATTACACTATTGGCGGAGGTGAGGGCGTGCCTAAGAATCTGCGGCTCAAGGCCGCGCGAGCCTCGAAGGACATGTCGCAGAAGGATCTGGCCGAATTAGTCGGTGTCACCAGGCAGACGATCAACGCCATCGAGTCCGGCGACTACAACCCCACTATCAGACTGTGCATGGCCATATGCAGGGTTCTCGGCAGGACTTTGGACGATATTTTCTGGGAGGTTGGCGGCGATGCCTAGTGAGGGGAGCGGCGAGCGTCCGGAACGAGAGCGCCTTGACGAAATGCAGGTCCGGATCAGAGATAGGATCGGCAACCAGTCATTTATGATTATCTTCTACGCCCTGCTAGTAAACATAGGACTCGAGGGCTTCGGATTCAAGTGGCTTCCATATCCCCTGAACGTATTCATCATCATGCTGTTTTCCATGGGCCTTTACCTTGCGAGGACCGTGTGGTCGGGGGCGTACGCCGGTCCAAGGGACAGAAACTGGCTTCGTATATCGGTGGCCTGCGCGGTGATCTCCGCTGCCATTTCGGCGGCAATCATATACGCGCACGCGCGTTCGGCGGCACATCCGGAGAATTCCGCGGATGGAGGCGGAATACTGGTGTTCGTGTCGTCGCTGGCCATCATGGTGACGGTGCTGGTTGCCGGGATAGTGTCCCGGTGGAGGAGCGGCAAGGGGGAATAGCCTCCTTGAATGCCGGAATATCAAGAACACGCAAGACGAAGACAATGGCAGTCCCAGCGAAGACAGGCAGAATGCGGGGGGACAGTGAGGAGAGGGATTGGTACAATGCCAAGAACCCAGTTGGGTAAATGGTCGGCGGGATTGTGCATTGCTTTCGTCATTCTGATCCAAATGAAACTGTGGGGCCTCAACCCCATGCCGACGTTTTCCATTGCTGCTTTGGGATTGGGGGGCTTTGCCGCCGGCCTTGTCGCGATCGTCAAGAACAAGGATAGATCGGCATTGACGTTTCTATCTATCCTGGTCGGTTTACTCATTGTACTTTGGATTTCTGCCGAGCTGATTTATCCGCACTGACTCGCGCTTAAGTACAGCGACTCCGAGGCGGTTCTTGGTAGTGTAATCTCCAGCGACGGGTTATTGTCACCCGGTGTGAGCTCTGGTAACGGGTCGGCTCCTGAGACTGTGACATCTACCGACGGTCATGCGCAAAACCCTGTGGAATCTAGCCACAGGTCGGCTGGGAGACCGTGAAATCCGCTGACGGTCGCGCGGGAACCGAGGCATCCGGTATCTGTTCGGGCTCTTCGGTAGCTTTGCAGACGTGCAACCGGGGCCGCGACTTGATCACCGTGCTTCCGTAGTGTAGAATGATGTAGCGACCTGCGTGGACGTTGCGCGCCTGTAGCTCAGGGGATAGAGCACCTGCCTTCTAAGCAGGGAGTCGCAGGTTCGATTCCTGCCAGGCGCGCCAAACAAAACGATGGCTCACACGCAGCGGCATGTGTTATGAGACAATTGGATACACCTGATTTGTGGTGAGTGTAGCTCAACTGGTTAGAGCGCGGGACTGTGGCTCCTGAGGTTGCGGGTTCAACTCCCGTCACTCACCCCAATAATATCGGACGGCGCCTTGAGGGCGCTGTTGTAGTTTCTATGAGCAGACGCGCTGCTGCAGTCTACTTGTATCTCGGCTGGTTCTTGCTCTCCTCGTAATAGGCCTCCGGGCCGACTTCCTTCACCCGAGTGTTCATGGCGATCCAGCGCGCCTCCATGTGAGCATCGAAATTCGTCTTATTGCAGGGGAATTCCTTGCACTCATAGCAGAAGTCCATTTCCCCGGCCTTGTAGCACTCGGCCACCCCGCAGTCGGGCTTAATGCACTGCCCGCGCCGGCATCCCTGGCAATAGCCTACCGCCAGGTAGTCGAGCAGGGCTTTGAACTGCTTCCAGTTCCCGAACTGCGGCATGTTCATCTTCGTGAACCTCTCCGCGAAAACGTCGAAGTTGCCGAATTCCTCTTTGAGAGCCCGCGCGTGCCGTACGATCGGCCCGTCCCGGTACGCAAAGCACCTTTCGCAGCTCAGCCCACACGGGGCCAGCGCATTCAACACACGTTCGCAGGTCGCCGCCATTTGGGTCCCCGCCTTTCAGTTAATTGTGGAACGCGATTGTGGAACGGGGAACTCTGGATGGGCACAACGATCCGGTGTCCTGAGCTACTTCTGGATAGCCAAGTCGAGCACCTGGTTGATTGAGAATCCGTCCACCTGCAGATACCAGAGGGCGGAGTTCAACAGCGCCGACAGCGGTAGGAGACCGATTATCTCGGTCCCCACGATCTCGACGCCGTGCCGGCGAGCCTCGGCCCTCACCATCTCCAGTACCCTGTGCATCGGAGTACGCTCGTGATCGAGGAGATTCATCGTGACCTGCGCCAGGTTCTTCTCCTTGATGAACACCCCCTTGGCCTGCACGCTCACCAGTCCGCCGCTCGACTCGCGCACGGCCTTCGCGATGGCGGAGGCCACCTTGACATCGGGGGTATTGAGATTGGCGTTGAACGCGACGAGGAACCGCCTCGCCCCGACCACGGTGGCGCCGGCGCTCGGGTGCATCCGAGGTTCGCCGAAATCGGGGCGCCTCTCCGGTTCACCTATTGTCGACTTGAGGCCCTCGTACTCGCCCCTTCGTATGTCGGGAAGCCGCCTGCGGTCCGGCCTCGAGGCGGCCTCGGCGTAGAGATATACGGGTATATTCAGCTCGGCGGCGATGCGGGCGCCGACGCGTCTCGCCATCTCCACGCAATCCGCAATAGTCGCGCCACGGACGGGCACAAACGGCACGACGTCCGTCGCGCCGATCCTCGGGTGCTCGCCGTGGTGTTTTTCCATGTCTACGAGTTCGGAGGCTTTCTTCGCGGCCCTGAACGCGGCCTCCTCGACCGCCGCCGGCTCGCCCGCGAACGTCACTACGACCCTGTTGTGACTCTGGTCGGGCGCGTGGTCGAGCAACACCACATCGTGTACGGAGCGAATCTCCTCCAGGATCGACTCGATCACACGCATGTCGCGGCCTTCGCTGAAGTTGGGTACGCATTCCACGATCCTGTCCAAACCGGCACCTCCCAATGATGCTGCTCCCGGCTATGCGGACGCAGTCCTTGTCCCGCGCGTGCGCAGTAGGTAATGGCCCCCGCCCACTATCAAGAACACGGCGCCGACTATGTCCGTTACCAGTCCTGGATCTATTAAACACACGGCCGCCGCGAACATGCAACCCTGTTCGAAAACGGTGATAGGCGTCCTCCAGTGCTTCTGCGCCGCGACGGCCAGGCACCACACTCCAACCCCGCCGGAGAGCATCGCCCACAGCAACCTGCCGATTTCCACATTCTCCATAAGCAGTATGGGCTGATAGACGAACAGGTACGGGATTATCAGGCCGGCCAGCGCCAGTTTGAGCCCCGTGAGCGCCACCTGCGTCGGGTTTGCCTTCGCTATGCCCGCCGCGGTATACGATGTAAGCGCCACAGGAGGTATCACGCAGGAGAGCGTGCCGTAGTAGAACACGAAGAAGTGAGCGGCCAGTGGTAGGACTCCCATCCTCACCAGGGCGGGGGCCGCCACGCTGGCTGTGATGATGTAGCACGCCTCGGCGGGCAGACCCATGCCCAGGCACATCGACGCGAGCATCACCAGCACCAGCGCCAACCACAGTTTGCCCATGGCCAGCCTCATGATGTTGAGGGCGATCACCTGGCCGAGGCCGGTCATCGCCACGGACCCCACGATGAAACCGACGACAGCGCACGAAGTCCCTACCGAGATCGCCGCGCGGGCGCCCTCGTCGAGCGCCTCGATCATCTTCGGAAGGGTGAGGCGTGTGGATTTCCTAATGAAACTCGCCACGACCGTGGCGATCAGGCCGAAGAACGCGGCGTACAGCGGGGTCAGGCCGCGCACCAACAGGGTGACGATCACCACCAGGGGCAAGAGCAGGTGCCAGCCCTCAGCCATCACCCGCCTAAGATCGGGCAGGCGGTCAGCCGGCAACCCCTTCAACCCCGTCTTTCGCGCCTCGAGGTCCACCATGAGGAAAACGGCGAAATAGTAGAACAGCGCGGGGATGAACCCGGCCATCATCACGCGCAGGTACGGGATGCCCAGGAAGCTCGCCATCATGAACGCGGCGGCCCCCATGATCGGAGGCATCAGGATGCCGCCCGTGGACGCCACCGCCTCCACGGCGCCCGCGAAATACGGCCTGTAGCCGACGCTCTTCATTAGCGGGATCGTGAACGTCCCGGTAGTCACGACGTTCGCCTGGGCGCTGCCGCTGATCGTCCCCAGGATCGCGCTGGCAAACACGGCCACCTGCGCGGGGCCGCCCCGCATCCGCCCCGCGAACGACAGGGCGAAGTCGTTGAAGAACTTCGCGGTGCCGGTCTTGCTGAGAAAGGCCCCGAACACGATGAACATGAACACGTACGATGACGACACCATCAGCGTGACCCCGAACAACCCCTCATCAGTGAAATACATCCTGTTGAGAATCCTGAGCCACGTGAACCCCCTGTGGGCGAATGGCCCCGACAGCAGGTATCCGTACCTCGCGTATAGCAGGAACAGGATCGCTAGGCCCGGGAGGATGTTCCCGATTGTCCTGCGGGCGCCCTCGAGCACCAGTAGCACTGCCACCAGCGCCACGATATAGTCGACTGGCTCCAGCACCAGGGCTCTCGCCACTATCGAGTCATACATGAAGTACAGGTATAGGCCCACCCCGGCGGAGAGGAGGGCGAGCGCCGCGTCGACGGCGGAGAACCTCCTCTGGTCCGAGCGCTTGCCCGCCGGGTAGAGCAGGAATGTCAGGGACAGCATCAGCGCCAGGTGAATCGCGTTTCGTTTGATCGCGATCATCAAGGAGAAACTGTTCATCCAGATATGGATCAGGGCGGCGGTCACGGATAGTATCGCGACCGCCCTCATCTGGCCGCCCTCAAGGGTCCTCTGGGGGGCTGGTTCCGCCATTTTCATTTGAAACCGGCCGAGCAATCCAGGACTCATGACGATCCCCCTTTTGATATGGACCGGGGGCGTTCGGAGGCGCCCCCGGTAACGATGGCCCTACTTGGCCTCCGGAGGTATGAGGTTGGCGGGGACCTGAACGCCCTTTTCCTTGTAGAACCTCAACGCCCCCTTGTGCAGCGGGACCGGCGGCAAACCCTGGATGGCACCATCGAATGTGAGATAATCGAGGGCCTTGTGCGCGATCTTAATCGTCGAGAGATTGTCGTACATGGTCTTCACGAGCGAGTAGACCAGGTCCTCGGGCAGGTCGGAATTGCATACGACGGCGCACTTGACGCCCAGGGTCTTGACCGGTTTGTCCTGGTTTTTGTATGTGTTGGCCGGGATCGTGTACTGGACGTAGAAGGGCACTTCCTTCGCGAGTTTCTGGTAGTCCTCGTCGGAGAACTCGAGTAGCCTGACGGGGGTCGCCGAGGCGAATATCTCCGAAACGGCTGAGGTGGGAACACCGCCCTCAGCGTTCATTCCGTCGAGTTGGCCGTTCTGCATGGCCTGGGAAGATTCAAAGTAACCAAGGTGCTCCGCCTTGTAGTCCTTGTCGCCCAGCCCTCCGATGAGCTTGAGGATCATCCTGCTGCTGTACTCGGTGCCGCTTCCGGCGGCGCCGACGCAGAACCTTCTGCCCTTCAAATCATTCACGGACTGAACCTTGGACGCCCTGGTGACCACGCACTGGGTAACATCGGGCCAGAGCGCGGTGATGAACCTCAGTTTGGGGTTGCCCTTGTCCTTGAACCCCTCCGTGCCCGCGTAGTTGAACAGCGACAGGTTCGTCATCGCTATGGCGAGCTGCGCCTCGCCGCCCTTTATCATGTTCAGGTTCTCCACAGTGCCGCCGGAGGACTGGGCGGAGGCGGAAATCCCCGTGGAACCGAGTTTTTCATTCCAAAGGTTCGCGAGGATAGTCCCCACCGGATAGTAGGTACCCCCCGTGGAACCGGTGACGATGGTGACGAACCGCTTCGCAGCCTGTTGCGGCTGGGGCGCCGGTTTCGCGGCCTGTTCACCCGGGTTGGCGGGTTGCGCCGGCTGAACGGGCTGAGCCGGTTGCGTTGGTGAACAGGCCGACAGCGTCACCGCTATGGCCACAACGGATGCGAGGATCGCGGTCAACAGGTTCCACTTGATGATTCTCGTAGTGATCCTCGTGGTGATTCTCTCCATAATTCTCATTGAGCGGACGACCCCCTTTTGGTCATGATGTGAGTCCATTCACCTCATGTGTGCAACGCCCGTGCCGGACAACACGCCGGGCCTGAAGGGGCTATTTACCAGGGGATGCGGGAAAAACCAGCGGCCTCCCGTCCGGATGGGCGGCAAAGAATGCCGCTTTAGGTCGGGCACACCGGCACAATTTGCCGACTGCTGCAGGTGGCAACGGATCCCTGGAGAAACATCATTTGGGGCAATTCAGGCGATTCGGACGGTGAGCTGTAGTGAGGCGACTAATAAAACACTACCGCGTTTTCGCTGTTCTAGCGCTGTCCCTGGCCGCAATCTGCTTGCACGGATATCCGCGGGTTATTGCGCCGCCGGGCAAGCGGCGCTCGGCGGCCATGCCGCTCGGTGACCCGAAGATTCGCGTCGTGAGGATGGCGGGTGACAACAACTTCCCCCCATTCGAATTCGTTTCGCCGAGCGGCGAGTATAAGGGCTTCAATGTGGATATCATGCGGGCCGTCGCCCTGGAGCTCGGGCTCGACCTGGAACTCATACCCATGCCGTGGGCGACTGTGAAGGATGCTCTGGATTCGGGGGCGGTGGATGCCGTCCAGGGGATGAAGTACAGCGCCGAACGAGACAGGTATTTCGATTTCACCAGGCCGTACTTCCGGAGCACGCAGGCCATTTTCGTACGATCCGACAATGTGTCCATCTCCGGGCTGGACAGCCTGACCGGATGCAGCGTGGCGGTGCAAGAGGGCGACTACGGCCACGAGGTGGTGCGCGGGATACCGGGTGCCGAGCCGGTCGTTTTCGAAAACCAGGAGTCCGCGCTGGACGCGCTGATATCGAAATCGGTGGACGCGTTCGTGGGCAACAGATACGTCGGTCATTACTTCGCACAAAAGAAGCGGAAGACGGCGGACCTCAAGATAGTGGGCAGCCCGATCGACCCGACTGACTATGCCGTGGCCGTCCGCGAGGGGAATCGCGAGCTCGTCGACCTGCTCAACAAGGGCCTGGAGGCGATCAAGAAGGACCGGACGTACGACAAGATATATGAGAAGTGGTTCGGCGAGGAGATACAGCCCCCCGCAGCGATGCTCAAGCGCTCCTTCATCTTCCTGCAGATCGTCCTGGTCGCCGCCGCCGCTATCGGCCTGTTCGTATTAAGATGGAACACCGTCTTGAGGAGGGAAGTGGCGGCGAGAACCGTCGCACTCGCGCGGAGCGACGCGCTCAAGGATCAGATCCTGAACAGTTCTTCCGCCGGAATAGTCGCAATATCGAGCGGCGGCAGGGTGATCACCGCGAACGCGCGGGCTCTCGAGCTGATGGGCGCGAACCGCGATCGCGTGGAGGGCAGGCAGTGGGAGGACAGCCCGGTCGCCGACCTGTTCGACCGCGAGCTCGTGCGCCGAGGAATAACCGGCGCCGCATCCGCGCGGAACGCGGAGACCAGGGTCACGAGGGACGGCAAAGAGATGGTCCTGGGGTACCACATCGACCCTTTGCATGGGATGGACGGCCGGGAGAGGGCGCCCCGCAGGGTGCGCGGGAGCGCGCCGCGCGAGGGCGGACTGCGAGTGGGCGTGCTGCTCACGTTCGACGATGTGACGGAGAATAGGAACCTTCAGGAAGCCCTGGCTCGTCGCGACAGGATGGAAGCACTGGGGAAACTCGTCGCGGGCATGGCCCACGAAATCCGAAACCCGTTCACATCCATAAAGGCGTTCCTCGAGATCCTGCCGCAGAAATACGACAACCCATCGTATCGCGCCGAGGTGCTGAGGCATGTCCCCGCCGAGATCGATAGGCTGGACGGGATCATATCCGAGATCCTCGAATACTCCAGGCCACGCCCGCCCCTGGAAGAATCCCTGGACGTACCCTCACTAATTGGGGACACACTGGCCCTGTTCGGGCCGAGACTGAACAGGGCGGGGATATCAGTGGAGACCGGCATCGCCCCCAGCCTGCGAGTGCGGGCGGATAAGGGGCAGATGAAACAGATCCTCATCAATATGATCCTCAACGCCGTCGAGGCTTTGGAGGGCGGCGGCTCGTTGCGGATCCTCGCCCGCGAGGAGAATGGAATGGCGTTCATCAGGGTAATCGACGACGGCCCAGGCATATCCGAGGGCGATCTACCCCACGTCTTCGATCCGTTCTTCACCACGAAGGAGAAGGGCAGCGGCCTCGGCCTCTGGATAGCGTACGAGCTGACCAGGGAGAACGGCGGGGACATAAAGATCCGCAGCGTCGAAGGGCTGGGCACGGAGGTCAGCCTGACCCTGAGGCTCGCGGGAGGGTAGGCGTCATGAGGAGAAGACTGCTGATAATAGACGATGAGGAGGCCATACGCTCCTCGCTCACCTTCGCCCTTGGGGATGATTTCAGCGCGGAGGCGGCTTCCGAGCCTCGCCAGGCCATGGCCGCGCTCCAACGCCCAGGCGCCGACGTCGCGCTCCTCGATCTGAGGCTAGGCAAGCACAGCGGGTTCGACCTGCTACTGGATATTCGCGACAAGTACCCGGAGGTTGCTGTCATAGTGATGACGGCGTACGGCAGTATCCAGTCGTCGGTGGAGTGCATGAAGGCCGGAGCCTACTACTACGTGACCAAGCCGCTCGACATGGACGAGGTTCGGCACTTGTTGCGGAAGGCGTGCGACTACGTTGAGATGAAGCGGCGCATCGAGTATCTCGAGAACGAGCTGAGCGACCATTACGCCTCCTCCGGGATCATAGGGCGGAGCGGGCAGATGCGAAAGGTGTTCGACCTGGTGGACAAGGTCAAGGACATAGACGCGAACGTGCTCGTGACGGGCGAGAGCGGCACGGGCAAGGAATTGGTGGCCCGAGCGGTGCACTACGGCGGGCGCAGGGGCCGGCGGAGGTTCGAGGTGGTCAACTGCGCGGCGATACCTGCGACTCTCCTCGAGAGCGAGCTATTCGGATACGAGACAGGGGCGTTCACAGGGGCAACGGCCAGGAAGCCGGGATCGTTCGAGGTGGCCGACGGCGG
>JAHDPS010000079.1 GCA_018434225.1 Bacillota bacterium | reverse complement strand
TGGCACCGACAGCGTAGTGCCACAGGTAGCACAGTACATCTCGACACCTTCAGGATACACCTCGATCTCAAGGGGGTTATCGCATTTAGAACACCGGCGCTGTCCCTGGTTCTCGAGTTCGAGCAGGCGCTTCAATACCATGAGTCCCCTGGCCGGATCGTTGAACATGGCCGCCACTTGGGGCGCGATCTCGTTTCCAACGTCCGCGACCCGGAGGAGACCCCATAGCGGGCCTATGTACCCGATCTCCGCGCCCGTGTCGGGACACAAAATGGATTTAATCTCCCGTGACCAGAAGCTCTTGTCCGCGAACTTGAACAGGTGAACGCCATCGCACAAAAAGCAGGCGAGTTGAGTCCATACGTCCGCGCCCTTCCTGCTGATCGTCAGAACATGCTGGCCGCAGGAGCACCGGAATTCGCGCCGCCCGGAGCCGAGAACAAAGAGGGAAATTGGAAAAACGCTGGTGCCGCCGCAGGCGGAACACCGAAGCGCCATCCCCGTCTGCCTGCGAGTAAGCATTGGGCGCCCCCTTTCCGCTGATAGTTTCGCTGGAAAGAGGCGAATTCCTCTCGCCGCGCCGCACCCGCTCTCAGTCGCGAGGGAGCCTCTGCTGGGCCTTTGGAACCACGCAGGTCCCGGACGCCCTCGCCACCAGGACCGGCTCCTTCAGTATCTCGGCCGCGGATGGATTCTCCGGATCGTGAAGCGACGATATCACTCGCCAGGCTTCGAATTCCATCCTCCGCGACGTGTTGCCGGCCTTAGTGATCCACCCCTTTATCTCGAGGAAATCGCCGGCATAGGTGGGGGCCTTGAATTCGCCGTTGTCGTACGCGGCGAATAGTCCCTCGTCCCCGTCATATCGGATGCATAGTTCCGTCGCGACATCCCCGAAGAACTCCATGATCTTCGCGCCGGCCACCAGTCCCCCACCGTAATGGGCGTCGTGTTCGCCGATCCTGAGCCTGATCGTTGCTTCCACCCGGCAATCTTTCATCCAACAATCCTCCTTCCGGCAGGCGCCCTATCGTACTCGCTTCCCGGCGACCGCCTTCAGTACAAATCCCTTGACATAACTGCCTCAGCTAGCACAAATGTGTCGTGCGCCCGCGATAAGTCGCTAGAATCCGAGCCTCTTGAGAAGACCCTCGCGGAGAATCTCCCTCTCTGGATCGCTGCTCGGCTCCGGTATCGCCGCGGGAGCTGCGGGCGCCCGGTCTATCCTGAACCTTCTGGTCGGGCCGGGCCGCCCGTCGATGAGTAGATTGATCTCCACCTCGCCCGGCGCCGGAAGGGCCACAGTAACGGCCCCTCCGTCAAATACATAGACCCTGCCGTCTATCATTACCATTTGACTCTCGGCCCCCAGACTGTGGTTGGAGACAGTCACATACCTCCTGCCGCCCGGCGCCATGCCGCCGAGGTCCACGGACCACGACGAGCCGGTCGTTCCCTCAACCAGCATGGGAATGGACGCAATCATTCTCCCGTCGGTCGAGTTCACCACTTGAAGATGGATTTGTTTCGCCCCCTTCAGGGCGGGATCCAACGACAAGGAGACTGGAACCACCTGCCCATACCGCGTGAAAACGGCCTCGGAGGGCTCCACCTTCACCCAATCCGCGTCGCGATAGCCTTCCACGAGGACTTCGCACACGACTTCGCCGCCGTACCGGGACTCGAGGTACAACGTATAATCGCCGGGAATCGGGTCGCTCAAATCGATGACCCCATCCGAAGCCTCCGCCGTCGTGGTGGCGGCCACTTCCGTCCATCCCGATTGCTGGTCGAATCTGTGCAGATACAGGCCGACATCCGCCGATGACGGAAGGCGATTCCGCGTGAGGATTCTCAAGCGACTCGTGCCTTCTTCGACAGCAAATCTCCTGCTGAATGACTGTTCGGGCTCGATCCTCGCCCGCGCAACATCGTCGCCATGGCTCCGCGCCAGGCGGACGGAGGGAACGAGCCGTACGGACGCGTCCTTCCACCAGTTGCTGAGACCGAGAGCCAGCTTCGATTCCGCCGGCCTCGACTCAGCCGACCCCGATTCGATCAGCCCCGATTCGGCCGGTCCCGATTCGATCACCGTCAGCGGAGAAGCGCTGAACCCCTCCGCAATTGCTTCCAGGGATATGGAGACGTCGCTCTCGCCATGTTCCCTCAAGGCAACGATCTCCCACACGCCCTCCTCGGGCACGATGATCCCCCGCCGCCAGGCCGCCCCGGCGCCGAGTTCCTCGCCATAGACGCGCCGTCCGCCGGGCCCCACCACTTGGACTTCCACCGGTTCCTCACCGTAGTTGCGCGCCGACACTACAAGGCTGGTCGTGCCCGGCCGCACCGAAACGAAGTGGCGCTGATAACGCCCCGGACTCAGCGCCCGCCTATCCTCCAGTCTCGTGGGGCCTTCCCTGGATAGATCGCTGGGACCGACGACAATCTGCCTGAAAACCGCCAGGGCCCGGCCCGATTTCGAATCGACACCAGTGACTGTCGCCGATTTCAACCCCGGCCCGGGATACTGATATGAAAAGATTAGGCTGCGCTCCCCGACAGCGGGCATTACCAGCCGCTCCGGTACCGGCTTCACCCATTCCTGGTCCGCCTTGAAGACCATCTCACTCGAAATGCCCGAGAAGTTGTCGACGTAGAACCTGATCGTGCCAGGCCGGACGCCCCGGGCGAAAAGCCCTCCGTCTCGATACCCATCAACTTCCTCGGCAAACACAGTCATTGGCGTTCTTAAACCGCTCCTCAACATCTGGAAGGCGGCGTCCGCGTCGATCAGCCCTCCCCCCTGCTCGACTGCCTCATAATCTGCCAGGGGGGAGCCGGAGGTGCGGATCGCCGCGAGAACGCTGCGGGCTTCATAAGGGACCCCCGTAAGGCCGCAAGCCTGGATGAGCAGCGCCGCCGCCCCGGCCACGTGCGCAGCCGCGATTCTCGTCCCGTGGCCCAGCGCGTAGCCGCTCCGCGACAGCCATGTCGGGACTGTCGCCGACGCCGCCATGGGGGCGAGCACATCGGGCGCCCATCCATCGCACGGTGTCGGCCCCACGGCGCTCTTCGCCCATGGGTGAGCCGAGGCTCCGCTGCCCACCGATGCCCCCACGGCCAGAGAGAAGACGCTGTCCGTCGGGGCATCGCTGGTTTCGAGGCCCGGCCCGCCATCACCGGCAGGGAACAGTATCACCGGGTCGTACTGATTCACAATATCCCCGATCAGCCGCCTCATCGAGAGGGCATCATCCCGGCTGAGGTTCGCTATACCCCAGTCAACGAGTATCACTTTCGCTCCGTTCCTTGCGGCGTACCGGATCGCATCCGAATATGCATCGACGCTGCTCCGCCCCGTGGAATCCAGGACCTTGAGGGCCATAAGGGCGGCGCCCGGCGCTATTCCCGGGCCCTCCGCTCCGGTGGCTTTCGCTCCTACGAGCCCCGCGAGGAACGTCCCTGCGCCCGTCGAGTCGAAGCCCAATCTCACGCGAGAGCCATCCCGCGCCACGTCCGCGACAACGAAGTGAAGCGCCGCGCGGTCACCGCCCGAATCGTCCTTATCGCGGAACCGCGAGAATGTGTGTGTCTCCCGATATCCGCCCAGGGGCACCTCGTCGGTGAAGTCCCTGTTCTGGTTCGTGTCGACGTACACCCTGTCGTAAACGCCTTTGCGGGTTGAATCGACTACGAGGACGGGGAAAAAGTCGGTTATCAATCCGTTTCCGTTCAGGTCCTGTCCTATGGCGCCTTCCGGCGCCAGCGACGCCTCCCTGAGTATTCCCAATCGAAACGCTCCGCTCAGGCTCCGGATACCGCCCGTCTTGAAAATGCCGAACCTGCTGTCGATCCGGCCCCTCGCGCCGGTGCAGGTCTCCGTTATCACGAGCCCCTCGGAGGTAAAGTCGGCCCAATCCGCTATCTTGAAGCCCCCGACGGCGGGCGGGACCTGCAGATCGCGGTGACCAACGTCAATCCCCGAACCCACGACCGCGATCGTCGTGCCCCGGCCGCTTACCCCGTACGCCCGCTTAAGGGCCTCTATGCCCGTATCCAGGCCGGCTTGTTCGGCCAGTTCGCCCGCATACAGCCCGATAGGCGCCAGCGGAAACCCGATCGAATCCTGTGCATCAGCGAGGGCAAAAGGCTCGACCCTGGTTGACTCCGCCGTCGCCGCGGCTGCGCGCCCGCCATTGCCGGCAACCCGCCAGGTAACGGGAAAACAAGTGCTGACGATAAGCAATGCGGATATGTAGCACAGGATCATCAGCCGCTTCAACCCACCATCCCTCACCTACCGGACGTTGCTCCCCAGCACCTGCAGGAACAGCACTGTGCCGTCAGCGGACACGCTCCCCTGGAACACGTCTCCCTCGCGCAAATCGCCCACACCGGCCACCACATCATTCAAGTACACTATCGCATCGGGCGCTACCCTGAGGGTCTCAGTCCCTACACCAACCACACGCGCGTTTATCCTGGAGCCATCCCCTGACACTGAGACTATGCGGCCGCCCGCGTTCATCTTCAATACGTCGAGGATCCTGGCCGCGCCACTCCTGGAGTCAAACACCGCGTAAAGCCTATCCCCTCTAGAGACTGACTCAAGGGAGGATTTGTTCCGCTGGACGAAGATATCCGCATCACTCATCACGCGCGTTTCTCTCAGGATCCCTTGTCTATCGACATACCGCAGGGCCCCCAACTCCACATCCACGTCATCCACAAAACCCACGTCGTCCACGAACCGCGCTTCAACGAACGCCGCCAGTCCATCCTCGTCGAGTATCGCGTACACCTCATCCAGCGGAGCCAGGTCGCGGACCCGGCAGGCCGCGCCATTGCGGAACACCACCGCCCCTTCCACGACTCGGAGGGTATCGACGTCGGATCCACGCTTCACCCTGATGGCCCTTTCCCCATCTCCAGCGGCATCCCCCGCCGCCGAAACCGTGCCGGCAACGTCATACTTTCCGCCGTGAACATCCAGAGCCCTCCATACAAGGGCGCATCCCTCTCCGAACCTCACCGCGTCGGAAAGCCGGAGTGCCCCATCCGGGTCGCCGGTCAGCCACTTGAGGCGAAGGGCCTTCTCAACCGCATCCCTCGCCCAGTCAGGCGCTCCTCGCGCATCCGCCCCGGGGCTATGCGGTTCCCCATAAGCCCCGTCACCCTCCAACCCGGGGGCAAGCGCCCGAACGAGGATGACCACGGCCTCAGCTCGACTAACGGCGGAGTCCGACCGAAACGTCCCGTCCCCGTACCCCTTCACCCACCCGTGCTCAAAAGCTACAGCCGCCGCCGCGGCACCCCAGCGCCCGGGCGCGACATCAGGAAATGCCGTCAGCCACGCACCGCCGCCCGCGTCGCCGAACTCGCCCGGCAGCAGCGACTTCACGAGGACGTATACAAACTCAGCCCTGCTCATTGGGAGTTGCGGGTCGTATTCCCCCGGCATCCCCACATAGGCGCCGCGCGCTGTTAACCCGGCGCAGTACACATCGGACCAGTGCCCCCGGCCGCCAGCAGCCAATAGATCGTTCCCCGCCCGAGCGCGGGCAGCAGCCATCCCCCCGCAGGCAATCGCAAGGACTGCCGTGCCGAAGAGGATCACAGCCAACCGCCCGCCAACCCTTATGGCCACATCCCAAACCTCGCTCCAACGTTCCTGGTATGCGAACCATTTCTACACAGGAGCGCCGCGCCCCTACCGAACCGAAAGAAACACCGTGGCATCATCCCCCACGGCGTCCATAGGTGTCCATAGATGTTGAGCGGGGCCCACACTAGGTGAGCCCCGCAGAACTACTGCCTTACGCTGATGCGAGTCGTATTACTTGACTACCACGACCCACTTCAGCACGTCCTTGGCGTCCGCTTCCCACTTGATGTTGTCGAGTTCCTGCACATCATCAAGCGTGATCTTGAGCGGAGTAGCATCCGTGTCCGTGAAGTCGAAGAACAGCGTATCGCCGTCTACGAACTTGTAGACCGCAGTGCTATCAAGAGCTGCGGCATTATCCTTGACTTTGATCTTCTTGACGCCGCTCCTGACTACACTTGTCACCACGTCCTTCAGTCCGTCACCAGTAGGCGGAGCCTGGTTTCCAGGTTTGACCGTTATCGTCGCGATCTTGCCGCCTGTGACGGTGTAGGTGATTACGTCGCCCTTCGCCACAGTGCCCCAATCGGGATCCGTGCTATCGAAGTTGCTGACGCAGGTCTTCTTCACAACCGCACCGTTGGCGTCCAGGATCTTGATGTACGGGCCGTTGGCATCGTATCCTTTACCAGTGTACATCGCGTAGTCGGTCGTCGCGGCAATTGCGGTGCCGGCTGCAAGGTATGTGATATCTCCATCGGAATCCTTGTAGTCCTTGACCGTCACCGCACCCGCTCCGGCGGCATCCTCGAGGTCCTTCCAGCCTACGACCTCCCAGTCGTCCTTATCCGCAGCGGATACATCGAACACAACTGCTCCTTCCATGCCCAGGGTGGCAGCACCGATCACAACTGTATGCAGATCTGGATCGACTGCGCCTGTGGCACCCGCCTGGCTAACGAACGAGAATGTGTCGATCGCTCCATTGGATTGCAGCGTAAATTTCACGAGCCTGGTGGCAGCAGCGTTCAGGAGAATATCGTCAGCCTGAACAGTCCATGCTCCTGGTGGCGGTGCAGGAACCCACGAATCGCCCTTGACGTCGAAGAAGAACCTATTGGGCGCAGCCGTCTCTTTCTTCACTTTGGCATTCGTGGAGGAATCGGCGTTCACAGCGTACTTGTGAAGCTTGCCATCCTTAGTGAAGATCTCTATGTCAGTCGTCGTCCAGTCGCCAGTAGTAACACTGGTCGAGCCGTACACCTCAGCTACGACACCGTACTGCGAGCCCTCAGTGGACGTCGCGTCGGAGATCATATAGCGGAAGCGACCGTTGCCGTCCAGGAGCACCGCGACTTTCTCGCCCAGCACATCGTTGAAATCGGCAGCCTTGGTGAACCCACTGTACACGTCGCCACCATCGGTGGACAGGAACGCCGCAGCGCCCACCCCCGTAGGAGTCTTGTAGCTGGTGCCGGCAACCGTGAAGCTGGTGAGGGCGGAATTGTGCTCTTCCAGAGTTCCCTCAGCCTTAGTGCTACGAGCCGTCAACTTGTAGTCGTAACCGTTTGCATTCTTGTCGACCCACAGTAGATCGTTCTCTTTGATATCGATCACTGACGCGACTTTGCCATCGCGGAACACGATGACTGTCTTATCCGCATTGGTCGCGTCGGTGTTGTAGCTCGACAGGTTGGCGTTCTGCGCACCGACGGCACCCGTCTTGAAGGTGATCTTCTTGGTGGTGCTGTTGACCGACTTGACTACGCCGGGATTATCGCTCGCACTGCTGTAAACGAACGCAACCTCTCCATCCGAGTTGAGCAGGGCGTAGATCTTGTCGAATCTGTCCGTGCCATCCCATACGCCATCCGCAGTCGCGTTGATATCTGCGTACTGGTCCCAGTCAGCACCGCTAAAGGGAGTCGTCGCCTGGCCAACAACCTTGCCAATAGCACCGGCATTGACTGTGTAGCTCTTGTCGTTGATCGTCAGCTTGGTGTTGCTGACCTTCTTGGCCTCGACATCGCTGAGCGAACCATACGCCTTGACTTCAGCGTAGATGATCTCATTGTCATCGTTCACGATGAAGTCAATGATCTTGTTCGCCAACCCGGAGACGTGGGCGGCTCCGTTGAGGGTCACGTCCTTGTTGACTGTCCATGTCTTGGAATCCGCAGCCGCGGGGTTGAATCCGCCATTACCGTCTTTTGCCCAGACGGAAACCCTGAGCTTGTCATTCGCAATTTCCCAGTCGTAGCAGAGAGCGTCCTCTTTCACGCCGCCCTCGAACGCCTCGGAGAGGATCGACTCCGCGGGCAGGATCTTGTCGAACTTATCCTTATCCTTGTTCCACTCGACATTGTCCACTTCGAGAGACTGCTCCGAGAACCAGCACACGTTGGCCCTGGTCGCCGGGGCGCTGCTGTCGAAGGTCACGCCTTTGCTGATATCGAGGTCGGCGGCCTTCACGAGATACTCGATCGGCCACTCGCCCGGCAGATTGTCGTTGTAGCCGAGCAGCCTGCAGAGGACCGTGAGGACCTCGGCGTTGCTGATGTTCGACTGGGGCTTGAAGGTCCCATCCGGGTAGCCCTTCATGTAGCCCTGGGATACCGCCAGGTTCACCCAGCCGGTGAACCACTCGCCGGCCTTGACATCCGAGAACTTGGAAGGACTGTTCTTCAGGATGTCTCCGCTGGACTTCAGACCGGCCAGGATGCAGGCGATCTTCGCGAACTCAGCGCGAGTGATGTTGTTGTCCGGTTTGAACGTCCCGTCCGGATAGCCGGCCAGGACACCCAGCGCCGCGAGTTTCTCGATCTTGTTCTTCGCGGCCGAGTTGGCGGTGTCACTGAACGTGGCACCTGCGACGCCCGTGAACCCTGCGAGGATCATAGACAACACCAGCAAGGTTACGAGTGTCTTTCTGAGTTTCATCATAGTCCGTTCTTCCTCCCCTTCACGAAAGTGTGGTCTACACCAATCTGCTTCTCTGAGGTTCCTCCCCGGTTATCGAATCCCCCCCTTCAACTGTCAAACCCTCTAACCGATTTTCCACTATTACCTGCTTCCGGCATCTGTGGAAGTCGGAACTCAATGGCAACCAATTCGATCACGTAGCGCATTTTTCCTGCTCAGGTCCATTTAACTCCCTTAGGAACTTGCTGGAACTAACAAAACTGGGCAGGTCCCCAGAACCTACCAGTATGCTACATTGTACCAGACACACCTAATATAGTCAATAACAGCCTGGCCCCGGCCGGTTCCGCTAGCAGCGGCGAACCAGGCGGTGTCGGGTCGTTCAGTCACATATATTCGATGCGTACCTCATTTTTACGCCGCAATCTTTCCCCTATATTCGCCGGGTCCTTGAAAAATCCTCCATGTAGGATGGCAGCCCTACCACTATAGCCCTGTTCTGGCTCCCGCTCTTTCGACGAGGATATCCGCTCGAGGTTCCATCCGCGGCAGGGTTCTCAACATAATATGAGCAGAACACGGCAATGACTCCTTCAGAACGAGGATCGTCGGCTCGCGCCGCCGATCAGGCATTGCACGTTTATGGAGACAATAAGCGATTACGCGGGGTAATACCCCTTGGCGTGGTTCTCCTTCGCGCCCTCCAGTATGTTGTAGTCAACCTTAGTACGGGCGGCCAGCCGTTCCTGCAAGAACTTCAGGGCCACCTGCGGGAACAAAGCATACAGGAGGATGTCCTCC
>JAHDPS010000312.1 GCA_018434225.1 Bacillota bacterium | reverse complement strand
TGCGCCTGACTGCGGAATGAGCACGACCCCCGGGGGGAAACCCTTGACGCCCCAGTGTCCGTTGATGTAGCCGGAGAAATACTCGACGTTCTCCTTTTCGGTCAATAGTAGGACGTCAACGTTCGCCCGCTTCATTTCTCGTTGTGCATTCTCCAGTCTGCGTTGATACTCTTCCGAGGGAAAGTCCGGGTATAACCGTTCCAACATGCTGGTTTCGACTCCTTTCGATTTGTTGGTCGTGTAGAGGTCTGGATGGACTGATCCGCACGTCTGCGCTCAGAACTTCTCGATCACCTCCCCTGCTTGCCAGCCGTGCTAAGACCGCGGTAACCACATTGTGAGCATGTTCAGCGCCTGACAACCGGGATCGAGGTAGCAAGTACTATGCCACAGCCATTTTCCCCACCAAATCCACAGGGCATTAGATGATGCACGGGAGCCCGCTATGGCGAGTGCCAAGGTAATGCGCATTCTGATCGCTCTATATGATCAAGTATTGCGCAGAAGGGGCGGGCTACTACATTATTCGTCAGGTTGTGCCGTCCAGGGCCCTGTTTGCGTCGCGGAGCTGCGCAGTAGGCGACCACTTGTGCCATATTGTTCAGCACTGTGTTCTGCAATGCGTTGGACTACTTATAAAACTACAACGGCCTGCGGCGCCCTTGCCGGGGTCCGGCGTGGTTTGGCGGTGTATTGAACGCCAACAGGGATCATGGTTACCGGCGAGATGTGGCCGGGGCCGCTTTTCCCAATGGCAGGGTCTTTGCATGTACGGAGGACACTGATAGTGGGGAGCGAATAGGCGCCGCACGGTACCGATGCGGGATGGAATCGAATGGGATGCGTCGCGCGGTAGAACGTCGCGCACTGGAGGGATGAATGTTGCCGGCAGGTACGACCAAAGAACAGAGGATAGCCATGTACAAAACTATGGTAGTCATCAGGAAGTTCGAAGACGCTACCCGCGAGTTGTATACGCAGGGGCTTATGCCTGGTCTGGCCCACCTGTATGTCGGGGAGGAGGCCGTAGCCGTCGGGGCGTGCGCCGCCTTGAGGGCGGATGACTATATCTCGAGCACACACAGGGGGCACGGGCACCTGATAGCAAAGGGCGGCGATCTAAAGTTCATGATGGCCGAGATTCTCGGAAAGAAGACCGGTTACTGCAAAGGCAAAGGCGGGTCCATGCATATCGCCGATCTGGACCTTGGAATCCTGGGCGCCAACGGGATAGTGGGGGGCGGCATACCCATTGCTGTGGGTGCGGCGCTGTCTTCCAAAATTCGGAAGGACGGGCGGATCTCTCTGTGTTTCTTCGGGGACGGAGCGAGTAATCAGGGAACGTTCCACGAGAGCATCAATCTGGCTTCGGCTTGGCGGCTTCCCGCGGTCTTTCTATGCGAAAACAACCTGTACGGGATCTCGGTTTCCCAGAAACGACACCAGAATATCGCGGATGTAGCCGAAAGAGCCAAAGCGTACGGCATACCCGGCCTGGTGGTTGACGGGAATGACGTGCTTGCAGTGTATAACAGTGTGAGGGAGGCTTGCGATAGAGCCTGCGGTGGAGAAGGCCCAACGCTGATCGAGTGTAAGACATACAGGTGGGGGGGACACCACGTGGGTGACCCTAATAACGGCGCACTGTACCGTTGCAGGGAAGAAATAGACGAATGGAAGGCTCGATGTCCGATTAAGAGGTTCGGGGAGCGGTTATTAAGCGATGGCGCTGCGACCGCTGAGGATCTGCAAGCCATAGACGAAGAAGCGGCCGCGGCTGTCGGCGAAGCGGTGGAATTTGCGAAGGCCAGTTCGTTTCCCGATCCCGACGACCTCTACGAGGACGTGTTCGTACCGGATAACGCATGAACGGTTCACCGGATGGAGGGTAGAGGCGTGAGACGTATTCTGTATGTTGAGGCTGTGCGTGAAGCCCTGAGGGAAGAGATGCGCAGAGACCCGAGCGTGTTTGTAATGGGAGAAGACGTGGGAGCTTTTGGGGGCATCTTCAAAGTAACTGAAGGGCTGTGGCAGGAGTTTGGGGATGAGAGGGTCCGTGACACACCGATTTCCGAATCCGCAATCGTGGGGGCCGGTCTGGGAGCCGCGCTCACGGGAATGAGACCTGTGGTGGAGATCATGTTCGGCGACTTTCTGATGACTGCCGCGGATCAGATATTCAACCAAACGGCGAAGATGAGGTACATGTTCGGAGGCAAAGCGCGTGTTCCCCTGGTCATACGCACCAATATTGGAGCGGGTAGATCTTCGGCGGCCCAACACTCCCAAAGCATTCATGCCTGGGCCATGCACATCCCGGGAATAAAGGTGGTGCTGCCATCGAACCCATATGATGCAAAGGGTTTGATGAAGACCGCCATAAGGGACGATAACCCCGTGCTGTTCCTCGAGCACAAGTTCCTGTACCGCGTGGAGGGTGAAATTCCGGAAGAAGACTACGCAGTGCCTTTTGGGAAGGCGGCAATTAAGACGGAGGGAGATGACGTCACAGTAGTCGCAACTTCGAGACTGGTAGGTCGCTCAGTCGAAGTGGCCAGCGAATTGGCGAAAGAAGGGGTTGGCGTAGAGGTTATTGATCCTAGGACCCTGGTGCCCTACGATAGGGAGACTGTGGCCAACTCCGTCAGGAAGACCGGTAGGCTCGTTATAGCGGATGAAGGCTGCGAGACCGGTGGTGTGGGCGGGGAGATCGCGTTCAAAGCCATGGAGGATGCGTTTTACAGCCTTAAGGCGCCGATCAGGCGGGCATGCGCTCCAGATGTTCCTGTCCCATTCAGCCCAGCTCTCGAGGAGCTGGTCGTGGTGCCTGAAGTACAGATTATGCAGGCAATCAGAGATACTCTGTGTGACTGAATAATGGGATGGGTATTCGGGGGGATTACTGTGATTACCAGGCTATTGATGCCAAAGCTCGGCCTGACCATGACGGAAGGTCAGATCGTCAGCTGGCTCAAAGTCGAAGGCGAGACTGTGTCTCAAGGAGATCCTCTGATGGAGGTACTGACCGACAAGGTGACGACAGAGGTCGAGTCGCCGGGAACCGGCATCTTAAGGAAGATCCTTGTGGAGGAGGGCGTGGAGGTCCCGTGTGGCACGCTCGTCGGCATACTGGCCGATGCCGGTGAGGATATCTCATCGGTCATGACTGAGCTGGAAGGGGCATCCGGCGCCAAAATGGCAGTCGGGGAGGCTGAACCGGCTACACCAACCAGTGTGGCTCCCGTGGGCGTTCAGGCCAGTCCCGCTGTGCGGCGTCTGGCCAAGGAACTGGGGGTTGACTTGACCGGGGTAAAGCCGTCGGGCGCCGGCAACCGGATCACCGAGGACGACGTTAAGATCGCCGTCGCCATGAGGGCTGAGGCGGCTGTGCCGTCTTCGTCGTTAGTTCCGTTAGAGGGCATGCGGAGGGTGATTGCTGAGGGCATGGCCAAGAGCTCGAGGGAGACCGCCAGGGTGACCCTGATTAGTGAAGTTAGGCTCGACAGGGCCAAGACCCTCAAAGACTCACTGGCCCAGACTGTCAAAGAAAAGGCTGGTGTTTCTCTTTCATATACGGACTTTGCGATTCTGGCCGCTGCTCGTGCCCTGAAGATTCATCCCGATGCCAACTGCTACTTCCTGGATGACAGGATCGAGATGAAACCGGACATTAACGTGGGCATAGCGGTAAACGTGCCGGGCGGCCTGGTCGTTCCCGTTCTGGAGAATGCCGACAGGTGCGGCCTGGCGGAGATAGCGCGCGAGAGGGCTCGCCTGGTGGAGGGAGCCAGGGCGGGAAGCCTCCCTCCCGATAGTTATCGTGGTGGGTCGATTACTGTCACAAACCTCGGGACCTTTGGTGTCGACTTCTTTACCCCCATAATTAATCTCCCTGAGTCGACGATAGTCGGGATCGGGAGGATTGCCGAACGGCCGGTGGTGGACAACGGGGCAGTGATCCCCGCAGTCACGATGTTCATAAGCCTTGTGTTTGACCACAGAGTGATTGACGGCGCTCCCGCAGCCGAGTTCCTGAAGACTATCACCGGGATTCTCGAGGAACCCGGGAGGCTGTTGGCCTAGATTTGGAGGGATTCATTCGTGCTTGCGGCTGGATTGCGGTCGGCTCGGGCCCGTTTTTTAGTCTGGAGACCGTAACGCCTAATCTTGTTGTACAGTGTGTTTCTGGTGATTCCTAGTGCTCTGGAGGCCTTGGAGATGTTGCCCGCATGCGTCTCCAGGGCCTTCTGAACGGCTTCCCGTTCGATCTCAGCCAACGCTCCGAATTCGCCCGCTTGCCCGGCCGGTTCGGAACCGCCGGACAGAACCTGCTTCGGGAAATGCTCCAACCTTAAGGTTTGACCCTGGACGAGTATGACAGCTCTCTCAACATAGTTTTCGAGTTCCCGCACATTGCCCGGCCAGCCATACGAGCAAAGTACGGGCATCGCTTCCTCGCTCCATCCGGTAACGGTTTTTCGCAGTTTCGAGCAAGCCTTTTGGAGCAAGTATTCCAGTAGCATTGGAATATCCTGCGGCCTCTCCCTCAGGGGCGGGATCTTGACCACTACGACTCCTAGGCGGTAGAAAAGGTCGGCTCGGAAGTGGCCCTCATCAATCAGGGTCTCGAGCGGTTGATTTGAAGCTGCTATGACCCGGACGTCAGTTTGGATAGTCTCAATTCCACCTATCCGGGCGAATTCATTCTGTTGCAGCACCCTGAGCAGCTTTGCCTGCATATCTAAAGGCATACTGCAGACCTCGTCCAGGAAGAGGGTACCGCCGTCTGCGAGTTCGAATTTCCCGGGCTTGCCACCCTTCTTGGCGCCCGTAAAGGCTCCTTCGCTATAGCCGAACAGCTCGCTCTCAATCAACTCCCGAGGTATAGCGCTGCAGTTGACGGCGATGAACGGGCCGTCCCGCCTCTCGCTGGCATTATGTATTGACTGTGCGAACAACTCTTTTCCCGTCCCGCTCTCGCCCTCTAAAATGATCCGGGTATCTGTGACTGCGGCGGCTTTCGCAAGGCTTATTGCCCGTTGAATCTGGGGGCTGTTCCCGATGATATCATGAAAAGTGAAAATGGCTTTTGCACCGACGATCTTGTTGACGGTACGATGTACATCCTTTCTGGCCTTGATCACGCCGACGGCACCCATAACCTGGTTCTGTTCGTTCTTGATCTGCCTCGCTGTGGTGATGCAGAATACCTTCCGGGAGCCTGTCGTGAAGACATCTTCCCTGTCAGTGAACTCTTGTTGAGAGCGCAACACTTTGAGCAGGGACACATCACTTCCGAAGACATGGCGGATGTCTTTCCCGTAAAGGTGCACCCAATCGATACCGAGCAGGTTGCCCAACCCGAGGTTGGCCGCGGTTATCGTGCCGGTGGCATCGATTGCGATCACGCCGTCCGAGATCGAGTTGATGACTGCCTCCAGATTCTTGTTCGAAAGCTTAAGATTGCGGGTCCTCTCATCGACCAGGAATTGCCTTTCCACGGCCTGAGCCAGGGAAGCCGCCATGCCGAGGGTGTGCTTGTGGCTCAATAGATGGTGCCCTGAGAAGTTGATGACCCCGACAATCGCACCACCCTCATCATGTATGGGCGCTGCAGAGCACGTCCAATCGTGGTGATGGATGTTGTAATGCTCTGGTCCAGCTACTTGGATTGGCTTGTTCTCTATTAGGGCCAGCGCAATCGCGTTTGTGCCCGCGTGTCGTTCGCTCCGGGACGCGCATACCTCGAAGTTGTTCTGGCGGGCGCGATCGACGACTTCCTCATCGCCCTCCACATCCAGGACCCGTCCGTCCCTGTCTGTAAGCACTACCACGAATCCTGTGCCTTGAATCGGCTCGTTCACCAGTTTGATTAGCGGCAAAGCCGCCTCCAGTAGGCGGCGATTGTCATTCAACAGCCCCTGCAACAGGTTCTTGTCTACAGCGAGGGATTTGCCGTATGGATTGACTCGGAAGTCCCTGGACCTCTTCCAGGAATCGGCGATCTGCGGTCTCAAGAGGGATGTGTCGTCCGCACCGTTCACGAACTGCTCCCAGATTGTGTAGGTCAGGTCGTCGAGCAGACTGTCCTGCAAGCGATCCCCTCCATCTTAGCTCCCGCAAGCCGATGTAGTACTGTTTTCGCTGCTACGAACGTTATGTCCTGCTCCAGACCGGTTGTGTTCGTCGATGGGCGGATCCCGGTTAATTGGGCGCCTGCCAGTCATGGTAACCTGAGGGCGTGAATGGGCCTTCCGAACACAGCCCTGGAAGCTTCCGACACGCTTTCCGCCAGGGTCGGATGCGCGTGTATCATGTGCTCAATATCTTTCGCGCCGGCCCTCAAGGCCATGAAGGCGGTGATTTCATGGATCAGGTCACTCGCATTTGGGCCGATCAGGTGTGCGCCGAGGATCTCTCCGGTCGTTTCATCGGCCACGATTTTCACGAAGCCCTCAGCCTCTCCCATTGCAAGGGCCCTGCCTGATGCCGAAAACGGGAACCTGCCCGTCCTGACCTTGAACCCCAGGGATGCTGCGGCGGCTTCCGTCAATCCTATCCATGCCACCTCGGGATCGGAGAAGAC
>JAHDPS010000374.1 GCA_018434225.1 Bacillota bacterium | reverse complement strand
TCTCGATCGACGAATACCTGGGCTGCGGGCAGCCTTGCTTCGATGTCCGTTCGAACTTGCCGGGTGCCGGGGACGCTCGAGATGAGTTCCACCACCCGGGCGGATATCTCCTCGAGCACTCTGGAGTCCTGTCCTTTCAGCAGGATGGATATGGGCGAACCGCCGGTGCTCATCTGCATGAAGCCCCCGGCCTCCACAGTGATATTTGCGCCTGGAATCCCCGATATCTTTTGGCGTATGGCTTCCATGACCTCTTCCGTCGAACGGCTCCTACCAGCCTTGGGCACGAGCTGGACTTCAATGTTGCCCGCCGAGCTCGCCTGGCCGCCGAATCCAGTACCCCCCTGGCTCGAGGTGGCGAAGACGGCGTCCACCTCTTTCAATGTCGCCACCATGCGTTCGATTCCACCGACCACTCGGTCCGTCTCCGCGAGGGCGGTACCTGGCGGCATTTCCACACCTATTCTGAACTGGCCTTCGTCTGACGAGGGCATGAACTGCTTATCGATCATTGTGAAGGCGACTCCAGTCAGGACGAGGCTCAACACGGTCATACCCACGATCATCTTCTTGCGCGAGAGCGACCATCGAAGGGCGTTCAAGTAGCGGCCAGGGATTATCTCGTTTGTCCACCTCGCCATTCCATCCAGGAACACTCCTAATATCCCACGGGCTCGCTCCCGCGTCTTGCCGCCGGAAAGTACGAGTGTCCTGTAACAGACCATAGGCACCACTGTTACGGCTACCAGGAGCGAAGCCATCAAAGAGAACGTAACCGTCAAAGCCAGCTCCTTGAAGATCTGGCCTGTTATGCCCGATACGAACATGATTGGGAGGAAGACCGCGATGTTCGTGATCGTGGAACCCCAGATCGCCCCGGCAACCTCGATGGTGCCTTCGACAGCAGATGTCCAGGGGTCGTGCCCTTCCTCCGCGTACCTGTATATATTCTCCATGACGACGATCGAGTTGTCCACCATCATGCCCACGCCCAGGGCGAGGCCGCCCAGGGACATCATATTGATGCTGAGTTTCCCGAGGTACATCATGAGGAAAGTGGCTATTATGGAGACCGGAATGGAGACGCCGATAACGAGCGTATGCTTCAGGCTCTGTAGGAATACGTACAGCACTACAATGGCTAGTATCCCACCCATATACGCGTTGCTGTACACGTCGTTGATCGCTCGCTGCGTGTACTTGGCCTGATCGAACACAGTCTTGATCTCCGCGCCCGCTGGAAGAGTCTTCGACAACCGGGCGAGTTCGCGGGTGACCGCCCTCGACACCGCGACGGTGCTCGCCCCGCTCTGTTTGCGAACCTGAATACCCACACTGGTCTTCTGGTTCATACGGGTGTGCTGCGTGACTTCCTCCACTGTGCGTTCCAGGCCGGCAATGTCCCTCAGGTGGACGGCAGCCCCTCCCGCCGAGCCCACGACGATGTCTCCCATTTCGTCCACCGACCGGAATTCCCCGATCGTTCTGACTATGTATACCGCCTTGCCCGATTCGGCTCTTCCGCCTGGAACGTTGACGTTCTCGGCCGTCAACGCCCGCGCAATATCATCGAACGTGAGCCCATAGTGCAGGAGCATCTCCTGATCGAGGGTCACGCGTATCTCTTCTTTGCCGCCGCCCGATATGTCCACGACCGCGACGCCGGGGATCCTCTCCAGGGCCGGTTTGATCGAATCTTCCGCGAGCCTCCTCAGACTCACGTCGTCCGAATCGGCGCTAACCCCCATGAACAGGATGGGCATCATCCCGGGATCGAACTTGAATACCATCGGAGATTCCGCGTCCTTTGGCAACCTGCCGCGAATCTGCTCGACTTTCTCGCGTATCTGCAAAGCGGCGTAATCCATGTTCGTGCTGTAATCGAACTCCACTATGACGAAAGAAGCCCCCTCACCGCTATTGGAACGAACCGATTTGACGTTTGTAATGGTGGATACAGCCTCTTCGATCGGGATGCTGACCAGCCGCTCGATCTCCGCCGGGCCGGCCCCGCTATAGCTGGTGATTACTGCCGCGGCCGGGAAGTTCATCTCCGGAAGGAGATCGACGGGCAGTCTCTGAAAGGAGAACGCGCCGAAAACCACCAGGACCAGTATGAGCATGGTCACGGCGACCGGGCGCCCCGCCGATGTCTGAGCAAGCCACCTCATTGCGGTTTGCCGCCCCCTTCGCCGGTGCCCTGTTCTGCTGCGCCCTGTTCTGCCGCTGTCTTAACTTTGACAAGCGCTCCGTCGACGAGCAGGTGCTGACCGTTGGTCACGACTTGTTCGCCCAGGCTCACCCCGCTGAGTACCTCGACCATCTGCCCGTTCTCGAGTCCGAGAGCAACGACCCGTTCCTCCGCCTTGACCGGGTCACCTGGTTTCACTATGTACACTACGCGCTTGCCTGCTCGCTCAACGACCGAATCCCTTGGAACGACCAGGGCGTTTTCCCTCTTTCCAAGCGATAGGAGTATGTGAGCGAACATCCCGGGCTTGACGTCTTCGCTTGGATTATCGAGGACGACCGTCACGGGGTAAGCCCTCGTCCGCGGGTCGGGCGCCGGGCCCACGCTGTCAATGCGTCCCTTGCGGGTCAGGCCGATCGACTCCACGCGGACGTCGACGGTTGAACCGGGCGATACCTTGTTCACCGCGTGCTCCGGAATGCCGACTCTGGCGTATACCGTGCCTATGTCCACTATCGTGACCAGTGGAACGCCCGGAGCAATGAGATTCCCGGGATCCAGGTTCTCGCTCGCCACTGTCCCCGCTTGCGGCGCGGCGAGGATCATGCGCTCTCCGTTGGGTCCCCCCGCCAGGCCACCGGCCTGCCTCAGGTGCTCCCTGGCGGCCTGGTAGTTCGCCTCGGCAAGGTTTACGGCGTTGAGAGCGGCCTCCCATTGCTGTCTGGATATGGCCTGTTGCTTGTAAAGACTGTCGAGTCTCTGGAAGGCCAGCCTCGCGTCCGCCAGTCCGATTTCCGCCTGAGTGCAGGCCGCCCTGAGTGCGGCGAATTCGGCGCTGTCGATCTCCGCCAGTGATTCTCCGGCGGCGACTTTCCTGCCGACGCTCGCCAGTACCTTCACTACCCTCCCGGGGATCTTGCTCGTGACCACAACCTCGGAACCAGGTTCGATCGTCCCGCCGAGGTCGATTCTCTCTTCTATCGTGGCCAGACCGGCCGCAATAACCTCAACCCCCATAGCCTCCTCGGGCCCTATGGTGGCGACCGGCCCGATGTTGCGCCGCTGCGCCAATCTGAGCGCCACTACGGCGACTAGTACTACAACCGCGATCACAGCCAAGAACCGAGACATCTTCGCCCTTGAACCCTTCACAAGCAGTACCTCCTCGCAAAACCCTCCGGAAGTCAATACGTGGATGAATAAGGAAAGGTCTGAGACGGCAGTGGTGCCGCGTGGAGATTAACGCCTGTGCCCCCGCCGACTGACCGGTCGGTTCTGGAAGCACATCCACATTATTATCACGGCGGCTACCGCCGGTCAATCCGTTGTTTTTCTTGCCCGCGCCCACCCGCTTTAACTTTACTCATACTTCGCTCACACGTTGTCCGCTGACAGTAGTTGTTCGCCAACACGCCTGGCCGCCAATCGCACCCACGTGTGTTGCCGGCGCACGCTTCATCCGCGGAATCATGTTGCTGCGCACGGATGTGGCCGAAATTCGTGCGCCACAGCATGGATCGCGGCAAGACCGTGCGCCACAGCAGTGTACGTGGGGTCGGTGCGCGAGACTGTGCGCGGGGGGCGGAGTGCGTGGAGCCGGCGGCGGAAGAGGTACGCAGGGTGAATACCCGGGCGGCCTGCAGCCTTCAAGTATTACGCAACATTCCATTATCCATGGACCGGCTCTTACCGCGGGATTTGTACAGGGCCAACAGGACACCGCCCATCGCCAGCGCGCCGCCCGCATACTGGTACGGCAGCAGCCTTTCACCCAATAGGACCATCGCCGTCAGCACGGACCATACGGGCACAGTGCTGTCGAATACCCCCGCTTCACTGGCGTCAAACCATTTGAGGCCGAAATTCCAGAGGAAGAACGTACCCGCCGAAGCGAACACGCCCAGGTAGAGCACCTGCAACAGCCCGACGGTCGAGGGCGCCGACCAGCCTCCGCCCATCAGCTCCACCAGAGCGAGGGGGATGCACAGGACGAGGCCGGCGATAATGCTTCCGGCCGTCACGGCTGAATCCGGTATACCGTCAGATATGGCCCTCTTACTAAGCACAGTGTAGAGACCCCACGAGACGGCGCAGCCGGCCTGTAAGGCATTGCCCACGAGCGCTCGGGAGTCGCCCCCGCCCACAGCCCCGGCCTCCGCAAGGATCAATATGAGCACGCCCGCGATAGAGACTAGGATCCCCACCCACCTCCGGGCGCTCACCGATTCCTTCAGGAGGAGCACTGAGAATATCGAAGTGAGGGCGGGGATTGAGGCCATTATCAGCCCGGCCGTGGTCGCGGTGGTCATCTCCAAAGCCCAGTTCTGCACCGCGTACGGGATCGTGACGCCGACCACACCCAGAATAGCGAGGGTTTTCCAATGAGAGACGAGCGCGCCCGCCTGGCGGACGGCGATGGGCAGAAGAGCGGCGGCGCCCAGGACGAATCTTGCGATGACCAATTCCATCGGACGGAACTCCTGAAGAGCCATCTTGCACACCGCGAACGTGGAGCCCCAGATCATACTGCACAATGTGAACGCAATCGCACCAGATACTCGGCGGGACAATGGGATTCCTCCAGGCAGGGCAATCTACAGGCACGGGCAACCTATCCACCAGTGTAGCATGGAAGGTAAGGCGTGGGAAGGCTCCGAATCATCACTACGATGAATAAAGACCTGTGGCTGTTGTTCGCTTCGCATTTCCTATGGGCTATGGGGCAGGGATTGTACCAGTACACGTGGCCCATTCACGTGAGGAACCTGGGCGGCGGCGCCGTCGAACTCGGTTTCCTGACCATGTGCACGTTTCTAGTGAGCGCCGCATGCGTAATACCAGGGGGCCTGCTGACCGACATTCTCGATAGAAGGCGGTTGCTGATAATCGGCTGGTCTGCGGCTGTGCCGGCCCCGCTGCTATTCACCATCGCTGGGTCGTGGCAGGCGCTGATACCCGGCCAGATACTATTCGGTCTGAATATGCTGCCCTTGCCCGCGCTGCAGGCATACGTAATGGATGCGGTACATCCGTCTCGAAGGGCCTACCTGTACTCCGTGATCTCCGCGGCATTCTACCTTGGCATGACCATTTCACCTGGGATGGGTGGGCTGATAGCGGCCCATTTTTCGATGAGGGCCGTATTCTGGTTGGCCTGCGCGTTCTACGCGATATCGACGCTGGTTCTCTTGCCGGTGAGCCCACAACAGCCGCCCCCAAGGGCTCCGGTCGGACATGGGTCCCGGCTCGGGTGGGATGGGCGATTCGCGGCGATATGCGCGCTGTTCGCCATGATGGTGTTCGCGCAGAACGTATCGCATCAGTTCGCTACCCCGTATTTCCAGGACGTACTCGGTCTTGGTGTCACCGCCGTCGGGTTCCTTGGCTCCCTGACCTCTTTCGGGATGTTCCTTTTGGCCATCCTCCTGGGGAGGTACGGTGACCGCGCGGGCCGGTGGAGGGCGGTGTTGTTGTCTCTGGTCGTCATGGCGGGCGCCCCGGCCATCCTTCTGGTTTCGAGGTCTCTCCATTTAACGTGGCTGGCCGCTCTGTTGCGCGGGTACAATGGGGTTCCCCTGATGACGGCGATAGTAAACGAGGAGGCCGGCCACATGGGATCCGGGAAGGGCCTCGGGCTATTCAACCTGTTCATCCTGCTCAGCATGGCTGCTGCCTCGTTGGCGGGCGGGCGCCTGTACGAGATGAGGCCCGCCGCGCCTTTCGGGGCCACTATCCTCCTGCTGATCGGCTCTGGCGCGTGGATCCTTGCCGGCAGGTGCCGCCCTTCAGCCCGAGGACCCGCGATCGGCGCAAAACATACCTCTGAGCCTGGAGTATAGCTCGGCGGGTGGGATGGGGCCTATCGACATCGCCTCCACCGGGCAAGGTCCCGTCCTATCCCTGTTCAATATCCTGGGCACCAGGAAATCGTGGGAGACGAAGATGCCGGCGGATACCAGGATATTCCTGGCGGGCTCGCTGATGATCCCTGCGTGAACCGCCGCGATCTCGAATAGCAGGGCTATCTTCGCGACTCCCACTCCCACCACCCTGTCGGCGAGAGCGGCGCCGCAGACGTCTCCCGCTTCATCGATGGCATCGAGCAGCGGCTTGACACCTCGACCCGTCTTGCCGGCGAGGATCCGACCGCCTTTTACCAGCACGACCGAGCTTTCCGCAAGGGCCTTCGCCGCAATCGCGATATCCGAGACTGTTTCCAGGGTAGACACCTCCGGATCATCGCATTCGTGTCAATACCTGTTTGTCAGCGCCTCTGTGTTAGCGACTCCAGGTCAGCGCCTCATGATCCGAGCGCGCCGATTCAATGTTCCGCGACGAGTCCCGGTTACCCTGCTACGAAGCCTTAAACTTCTGCTCCCAGTCTACATCCGCCGTCAGGCGCATGGCCGCCGCAAGGGTCAGTATCGCGATGATAGTCACGCTCAGACCCGTGAAACCCTTGAAGAAATGCGTGTACGAGAATAGGATCAGATACACGATCTGGGCGACGGCGGCCTCGCGAAACGCGAAGGTCCGTCCCACAACCGCTTTAAGATAGGAAACCACCAGGGCGATCGAGGTGATCGACGAGATGGCGAAGGCGACGTTCACATCCACGTGGTCGACCAGGTAGGCGAATAGCAGGTGGAAAGAGAAGAATGCGGCCGCCAGGAAGAAGTAATGCATCGGGTGAAGCCTGATGTTCTTCACGACGCACAATATGAACACCACGAAGAAGAAGAACAGCAACGATATCGGAGCGAAGAAGCTTATCTGGCTTGCGAGGGGACCCGGATTCAGTTTCTTCGGCATCTCCATGCCAACGGTGAATCCGGAGATTAGACTCTTGTGATCCCAACCGAGCCTCCATCCGTCGCGGGTCTCTTCCTTTAAGGTGGGGGAGATAGTGCGCCCCGGGAAGTCGATGGCCTTGAAGTCGGTCAACATTTCGAGCTTGAAGTTTTTGACCTGTGTTGCCCCCTTGCCGAAGGAGTACGTCCAATTATCGAGACCCCTCGAACGGTACGAGACCCTGAGATTCTTCCGTTCGCCGCCCTCAAGGGGTATGGACGTCGCGAGCCTACCCTGGGATGCCGCCCCGGGATCGATCTCTTTGCCGTCCACGGATAACCGGAGGTCGTCGTATATCGCCTCCTGAGCCGGGAGCGTGAACAGCACGGATATATCCCTCGCACTTTGAGTTGTGTTGGCGATCGTGTACGTCCCGTCGAAGAGGACCGTGTAGGTGCTGAACCAGAGCAGGCCCTTCTTTCTCTGGCTCAGGCTTAAGCCGACCTTTATGTCGCTGGCCTCGGGGACCAGTTCAATCCTCCTGCGATCGGCTACTGAAGGAATCTTCTCCGCCGTCTTCTCGGGGCTGATGCTTGCGGCCTGCTGAGGCGCTTCTTCCTCATAGTAAACCTCCGGCGCTTGCTGCCGGTGGCTGGTACCCCATAGTTCGGCGACCTGGTCCCTCATCGCGCCCTGCGCCGTCCCCGTTCGGCTCATCGTCACTCCGCCGAGGATTATCCACGCGCCGCTGGTCACAAGATAAATCAACACTATGGCCAATATCTTTTTCGCCACACCCATCCTCCTTTAACGAGCGCCTCATGGAAGAGCGGCGCCTTCGTATTTGAATCATCATAGGGCCCTGACGCAATCTACCCGT
>JAHDPS010000201.1 GCA_018434225.1 Bacillota bacterium | reverse complement strand
GATTATTCCGAGAACCACGGCTGTAAGTCCCGCGGTCGTATCCAGTCTCATCGTACCACCTTCCCGCCACCCATTTATGGAACGGCCGGAGCCGTTCCATAAATGGGTTTGTCGAGCGAAATCTATTGGGCCTCTTTTAACAGACCCACTTCCTCCAGGAGCTTCTTGTATTCCCCGTTGGTCTTCTCCATGAACTGCTTGAACTCGTCGGCCTTCATAAACGCCTCGGTCCAGCCGTTCTTGACGCAGATGTCCTTCCATTCCTGGGTCTGGACCATCTGGGCCAGCGCGTCGCTGAGGTACTTTACCGCGTAGTCGGGCATATCGGGGGGACCGAAGAGACCCCTCCAGTTGACGAACTCGGTGTTGATGCCCTCGTCCTTGAGTATTGGGACGGAGGCCATGGGGCCGGACTGTATCTTCTTCGGAGCGGTGATCGCCAGAACCTTGATGTCGCCGCTCTGCATCGGGCCGACTGTCTCAGCCATACCGGTTGTGAGCAGGTCCACATGGCCGCCCATGAGGTTGGCGAGTCCCTCGCCGCCCTGGAAGGCTATATACTGTATCGATTTCAGGTCCTTGACCCCCGCCACCATGGCGGCCTGCAGGAACTGCAGGTGGTCCATGCTGCCTGGAGACGACGTGCCCGCGATCTTGACGCTCTTGGGGTTCTTTTTCAACGCCTCCATTACATCCTTGATCGTCTTGTACTTCGAGTTCTTCGGGACGGCGAAGGCGCCGTAGTCGTGGATCAGCATCGCCAGCGGCGTGACGTTCTTGTAACTCAGTTTCGTCTGCCCGGTAAGGTTGATCAGGAGGAGCGGCGGGGAATACACGGCGACCTCGTAGGGGTTGCCCTTCTTGTCCTGGAGGTACGCCAGGGCCACGGCTCCGCCCCCGCCCGGCTTGTTAACCACGGGCATAGCCTGTGTAATGATCTTCTTCTCCCCGAGCACCTTGGCCACCATTCTTATGGTGGTGTCCCAACCACCACCGGGACCCGCGGGCGCCACGAACTCGAATGGCTTCTCGGGGTACTGGGGCTTGGGGGGCTCCGGTGGAGGCGTGCTCTGCTTCTGGTCCGCCGGGGGCGCGCTCTGCTTGGTCGCGCATCCACTCAAACCCACGACCAGCGCAACAGCGACAAACAGGCTGATGAACGCATACAGTCTCCTTGCTGAACCCTTCATCGATCTCCCCTCCATTTGGCGTTATTGATCATGGCTCGATTAAACGCGCCATTGTTCAACCCACCCTAGTAAAATACGCCGACGCTAAACACGCCGTTGCCGGACGCTTCAACTGGCGTTGCCCGATATATTCAACAGGCCCCCCGCCAGAACTATCTCCCTTTGACGCCCGGACAGATCCAGCCTCGTTCCGATCGTCTTGCCCTTGGTCACATTCCGCACGCTCACGAAACCGGATGACACCTGGGACCTTGCGGCGTCGATGAACAGGTCGTCGCCCGCGTCCACCTCGTCATAGGCGCGCTCATCCTGGAGCGTCAGCGGCAGGATGCCGAAGTTGATGAGGTTCTGCCGGTGAATCCGCGCGAAGGACTTCGCGATCACCGCCCTTATTCCCAGGTGCAACGGCGCCAGGGCCGCATGTTCACGGCTCGAACCCTGCCCGTAGTTAGACCCTCCCAGGATGAATCCCCCTGTGGCCGACATCGCTCTCTCCGGGAACGTGGGATCCACCGCCTCGAAACAGTGCATGGAAATGGCGGGGATATTGGAGCGAAGCGGTAGTACCTTGGCGCCCGCGGGGATGATGTGGTCGGTCGTGATGTTATTCCCCAGCTTCAAGAGCACTCGGCCCGTCAGGGTGTCGCGCATCTGTTCGGTCCTGGGCAGCGGCTTTATGTTTGGGCCTCTGCTCACCTCCACGCCGCCGCCGTCCTCGGGCGGCGGTATTATCATTCGGTCGTCAACAGTGAATCTCTCCGGCAGGCCGATCCACTTGGGTGGGGCGCCGAACGATCTGGGGTCGGCAATCGCGCCGACCAGCGCGGACACAGCAGCTGTCTCCGCGCTCACGAGGAACACCTCAGCGTCGGCGGTGCCACTCCTGCCCTTGAAGTTCCTGTTGGACGTCCTAAGGGATACCCCGGACGAGCAAGGCGCCTGTCCAACGCCCACGCACGGTCCGCACGCGCACTCCAGTACCCTGGCCCCCGCCTCGATGAGGTCGAGGAGCGCGCCGCTCTCGGACAGCATGTGGAATACCTGGCGCGAGCCCGGGGCGATGACGAGGCTCACGTTCGGGGCCACAGTCCTCCCCTTCAAGATGTTCGATACCCTCACGAGATCGACATAGGAGGAGTTGGTGCAACTCCCTATGAAGACCTGGTCCACTCGGCGCCCCACCGCTTCCGAGACCTTCACGACGTTGTCGGGGCTGTGAGGGAGGGCGATCAAAGGCCCCAATTCGCCGAGATCGATCTCCAGGACCTCGTCGTAGGTAGCTCCGGGGTCGGCCGCGAGGGGAACGAAGAGATCCTCGCGCTGCTGGGCCGCCAGGAACCCGCGGGTACCCTCGTCGCTCGGAAACACGGAGGAGGTGGCGCCGAGTTCCGCCCCCATGTTGGTGATGGTCGCGCGCTCGGTGACACTCAGGTATGCCAACCCGTCGCCGCTGTATTCCAATACCTTGCCGACACCGCCCTTCACTGACAAGCGCCTGAGCACTTCGAGGATTATGTCCTTGGCGGATACCCACGGCGCGGGTTCCCCGGTGAGTCTCACGTTGATGACTCCGGGCATCTCAAGATAGAACGGCTGCCCGGCCATGGCCATCGCCACGTCCAACCCCCCGGCACCTATGCCGAGCATCCCGAGGCCCCCCGCCGTGGGGGTATGGCTGTCGGCGCCAAGGAGCGTTTTCCCCGGCACGCCGAAACGCTCCAGGTGAACCTGGTGGCATATCCCGTTGCCGGCGCGCGAGAAAAGCGCCCCGAATTTGGCGGCGGCGCTCTGAAGAAACCTGTGATCGTCCGCGTTTTCGAAACCTGTCTGCAGCGTGTTGTGGTCTATGTAGCTCACCGAAAGCTCCGTCTTAACCCTGGGTATGCCCATTGCCTCGAACTCCAGGTAGGCCATGGTTCCTGTCGCATCCTGGGTTAACGTCTGGTCTATCCTGATCGCGATCTCCTCGCCCGCGACCATCCGCCCATCAACCAGGTGAGAGCCAATCAGCTTCTGGGTCAAGTTCCGCACATCCGACTCTCCTCTTCTGAGAACCGCACTCATCCAGAACACCAGAGAACCGCCAAGAAGCGCACCGCTTTTCTGGATCGACCTTCCGTACCGCCTTTCCGCATCACCGTTTGGGCTTGCCGTTCGGCCCGCCGTCTGGCTCGCCATCTGGGATCGTGTATCCTGGATACAATCACAGGGCAAAAAAAAGTAGGGCTTCCTACATCCTAGTTTTAAGATAGGCCTCCAATGCCCCCTCCAGGTGACCCCTGACCAATTTCTCCGCCCTGACGGCATCCCTGTCCACGATAGCCTGCAGGATCTGTTCGTGTTCCCTCAACGCCACCACCTTTCTCTCCTTCCGCCTCATGGTGACCACGCGGAAGCGTTCCAGGTAGTCCTGATACGTGCTGATCAGACCGATAACGCGGGGCATTTTGCTGGATTTGACCATGATCTCGTTGAAACGCTTGGTGACCTTGCACAGTGCCTCCGTGTCGTCTTTCTCGGTCAATTGCCTCATTTCCGCCAGCAACTGACGGAGTTCTTCTATCTCCATCAATGTGATGTTATTGATCGTATGCTTGACCGCCAGCGCCTCCAGGGTCTGGCGTATGGAGTATATCTCGACGATGTCGTCCCTGCTGAATCCCTTCACCAGGACGCCCTTATGGGGCACGTACTTGACCAGTCCCTCTATCTCCAGCTTCCTCAGGGCCTCACGCACCGGGGTCCTGCTTATGCTCATTTTCTCCGCCATCTCGCTTTCGACCAACCGGTCACCGGGTCTGAGATCTCCGTCGCAGATGGCCTGCCTGATGATGTCGTATGCCATATCCCTGATGGGTTTGACTTTAGATAGGTCGAGAGCCTCTAACAACATGGTCACCTCTCACTGTCCACCCGACGCAATGGATCCAGGATACATACCGTTTGAGATTCCATGTTCAACGCGGAACGGAAATTTCCTGCAAGGGCGGTGGGAAGTGGCTCCGCTAAACGACGGGATCACCCCTGCGCATGCGGGGAACAACTGTCAGGCTTACAGGAGATGGCTTCATCCGCCCAGGAACTTCGCGCGATGATTCGGTAGAATCAAGACATAGGCATTTGACGATAGCCTACGCCAGCCGAAGCGCGTTCCGGAATAGGGGGGCGAGTAGTAGCCCCAATGAGCAGGGCCCTCATTACTGAGGTCCCTGCTCAATCCCGGCCCAGCCACAGACGCTTTCAGAAACCGAGATAGGCGCGGATGTTTTCGTTTCGCAGGAGGCCCAGCTAGCACACCAGGTCCTGGCCGATGGAAGGGAGTGGTCTCTGCCCGATTCTGCAAATATTGGCCATTCACACAAGACTCATTGCGCTGCTCCAGCACATAAAGAAGAAACAGTCTTTGCCATACAGCAGAGGCTGTTTCTTCTTAGGTGAGCCTAGCAACATACAACCACTCATATCATTTCAATCCACAGACACTAAGTCTGACCAGTCAATCATACCACATTTTGGCTTGACATTCGATATTAGAGGCTGTATAGTAATCATGATGTTGAATATTGTGACAACCGTACACCCGCAGAAGATGCAGCAAACCTGACTTGGGATGCCGGGAGTCGATCGAAGGGGAGGAAGGACGATGCCGCCACCACCATAGAAACCACTAGAGACAACTAGTGGTCCTGTTCCTGTACGGATGATTTTGTCGGAAGCCTCGGCATCTCTAATATTCTACGCAGGAACGCAATTTCCTATCCCAAGGAGGACAACAAGAGTAGTATCCTTCAACAGCGTCATACAAGCGGAGCTAAACAAGGCGGCACACAGGTGTCAATGATGCTCCGCATCATGGTGGCAGATGTGCGGCTCGCGACTTACGGGTAACAAAGACTGGAGCGCCCATCTCAAAGTAGCAGCACAATCCGGCGGAGAAGACAACACCCTGAGCAATCGCGAAGTCCCAATACTGGAGGTATTTGACCGATTAGCAAGAATAATGGGAATGTATGGGGGATACTGTCGATATGTTTGAACGGGTTGGAATGACGTACTGGGCACACTCCCGCGACAACACTCCGAAGAACTGCTGGCAGCCATTGAAGACGCACCTGTTTGCGGTGGCCGAGCGAGCAATGTCGTTTGCCCGCGGATTTGGCTCAGGGGAATTCGGCTGGGTGGCCGGCCTATGCCACGATCTCGGCAAGTACTCGCGCGAGTTCCAAATGCGACTCGAGGATCCGCGCGTTCACGTCGATCACTCCAGCGCCGGCGCCCGGATTGCGGCCAAGAAGTACGATGCTATGGGTCGGATTATCGCCTATGCAGTGGCCGGACACCACGCAGGCCTCCCCGACGGAGGCAATACTGCAGTAGAAGGAAGCCTGGTCTATAGAGTAGATGCCAAGGATATCGCCGACTGTTCCGCCTACGACGGCGAGATCGAACTGCCCTCCGGTCTCCCCCCGCTGCACATCAGGCCTCTAGCCGGACATTGTGGTTTCAGTGTGGCCTTCCTGATTCGAATGCTTTTCTCATGCCTGGTCGATGCCGATTTCCTGGATACCGAGCAGTTCGTGGACCCGAATAAGTCCGCACTCCGAGGGACCACTGCGACCATGTTTGATCTAGAGGATCGGCTGACAGAGCACCTTGCCCGGAAGACTGCCAATGCGCCGGATACGAGGGTAAACCGCATTCGCGCAGAGGTACTCGAAGACTGCCTGGCGGCGGCGGCTGGTGAGCCGGGGCTTTTCACCTTGACCGTCCCAACCGGCGGGGGCAAGACACTCTCGTCACTGGCCTTCGCACTCAAGCATGCCCGCTTGCACGGCCTGGAGCGGGTGATCTACGCGATACCCTTTACGAGCATCATTGAACAAAACGCAGACGTCTTCCGGAACGCGGTTGGCTCGGATGTCGTCCTGGAACACCACTCCAATGCAACCGACCGTGGCCGGGACCGGCGAGAGGACTTCACTGAACCGGTCGATCTCGCCGAAGAAAATTGGGATATGCCCTTGATCGCCACGACAAACGTGCAATTCTTCGAGTCCCTTTTCTCAAACAGGAGTTCGCGGTGCCGGAAGATCCATAACATGGCTCGCAGTGTGATCATCCTGGACGAGGCCCAGATGCTCCCCGTCGAACTACTTCGGCCCTGCGCCGCCGCCCTGGCCGAACTGGTCCTCAATTACGGCGCTACGGTTGTGCTTTGTTCTGCCACCCAACCGGCTCTGGACAGGGTCTTCCCCGAAGGTATCGAGGCGAGGGAGATTGCGCGCGACCACTCAACACTCTACACCGCACTAAAGAGGGTCAACGTGCGGAACATCGGGAAGGCCGATGACTACGCAATAGCGGAAAAACTAGTTGCGGAACGACAGGTCCTATGTATCGTCAATACGCGCGCCCATGCGCGGAAATTGTTCGAGCGCCTCGGGAAAACCGAAGGGTGCTACCACCTCAGCGCGGCGATGTGCCCTGTTCATCGAACGAAGCGGCTTCAGGCCATACGCGCCCGGCTTGATGCCGGCGAGGTGTGCCGGGTGGTGTCCACCCAACTGATTGAAGCCGGCGTGGATGTCGACTTTCCCACTGTCTTCCGCGCTATCGCCGGCATCGACTCGATAGCTCAGGCAGCCGGACGATGCAATCGGGAGGGGAAACGCGAGCGCGGCGAGGTCTTCGTCTTCACCCCGGCCGGCGGTGAGGGAATGTCGCACGTCTGGTTCAAACGCACAGCCTCAATCGCCGCACCCATTCTCGATAAAAAAACCGACCCCCTCGCGCTCAACGCAGTGAAGAGGTACTTCAGCGACCTGTATTTCTACGAACGCACAGGGACACACCTCGACTCCCACGGGATCATGGAAAGAATGGAATCTGGGGCGAAGAGCCTCAGTTTTCCGTTTGAGGAAGTAGCATCCCTCTTCAAAGTCATAGGGGACGACACCTTCGGGATTGTGATTCCGATTGACGAACAGTGCAAGGACCTTCTAGCCGATGTGAAAGCCGTGGGCATCAACAGGAGCCTTGCCAGGCAACTGCAGCGATACACGGTGTCAGCCCGTCCCTGGGAATTCGCACGTCTGCGCGATGCCGGAACCCTCGAGGATACCGGCGGCTTGGCTGTGCTCCGCGACATGCGACTCTACGATGACGACTATGGCCTCCAAGCGGGAGAGGACGTGGTAAAGGGCGGTGATTGCTGGATAGTCTGAAACGGTGTCTCTTAGTGCTAACCGTGGAAGGAGGTGCACAATGGGGTACGGTGTCAGGCTAATGGTCTGGGGCGATTATGCGTGTTTCACCCGGCCAGAGATGAAGGCGGAGCGCGTGAGTTACGAGGTGATGACGCCGTCGGCCGCGCGCGGGATCCTGGAGGCGATTCACTGGAAACCGGCCATCCGGTGGGTGGTGGACCGCATTCACGTACTCAACGAAATTCGCTTCGATACGGTGCGGAGAAACGAGGTTGAAGGAAAGGTCCCCGCGCGCAACGTCACTGAGGCAATCCGCGGCAAGGAAGTGGATCTGCACCAGTACGCGTCAAACGAACGGCAACAGCGTGCGGCGCTCATTCTTCGCGACGTCGCGTACGTCATTGACGCTCATTTTGAACTGACCGGGATGGCAGGCACAGAAGACTCAGTCGAAAAGCACTACAATATAGCCCTGCGCCGTATGCGGGACGGGCAATGCTTCCACCGCCCGTATCTTGGTTGCCGCGAGTTTCCGGTGGAGTTTCGACTGATCGAGAACGAACCGGCGCCTGTGTCATGGCATAAGGGGGCGCACGACCTCGGGTGGATGCTGTGGGACATCGATTTCCGCGATGGGATGACCCCGCGCTTCTTCCGCGCCCGGATGAAAGACGGGGTGATCGAGGTGCCCGATCTCAGGAAGGGAGGTGATGGCCCTGATACTCACTGCACTGCATGAGCTCTACGGACGGCTTCTTTCCGACCCCGGGGTACAGATCCCAAAACCGGGCTACTGCGCTGGGAATGCCGCTGTGGTCCTGGAGATCTCCAGGGATGGACGGATCGTGAGGGCTGTACCCATCGGGACCCAGAAGGGTAAGAGGGTTCTGCCGGCGAGATTCGATGTACCGGACCGTGTCAAGCGCACCTCGGGAGACGCCGCTAATTTCCTATGTGACAACGCGGAGTACCTCCTGGGAGCCAACGGCAGTGAACCCTCCCCTTCCGCACAAGAGCGGGCCATTCGGCGGCACGAACTCGCCAAGAACCTCCATAAGAAGATCCTGGGCGATGTGGCTGACGACGGGGCCGGAGCTGTTCTATCTTTCCTTGAGAATTGGGCTCCGGAAGCGTACTGGACTGATGAGAGACTGGGACAGGTCCGCGAAATCCTGGATTCCGGCGCCAATATCGTCTTCCGGCTTGCCGGCGACGATCGCTTCGTGCACGACCGTCCATCTGTGATGCGTGCGTGGGAGGCGTACGCTTCTTCGGGGGATGCGGATGCCAAAACCGGCCAGTGTCTGGTGACGGGCGAATGCGGTCCAATAGCCCCCCTGCATAAGAGCATCTCGGGTGTTGTAGGAGCCAAGAGTACCGGGGCTACGCTGGTGTCATTCAATATTCAGGCTTTCGAGTCCTATGGGAAGACCCAGGGGGCTAACGCCCCTGTCGGAGCCGGCGCAGCCTTTAGCTACGCCACAGCTTTGAACTGGCTGGCTTCCAACGAACGCCACCGGCTGTTGGCGGGTGACACGACAATCGTTTTCTGGGCGGAGCGGGCGGGCCCCGAGGAAAACCTGCTTCTCGATCTCTTCGCAAACACGGTGGGTTCCTACCAGCAAAGCGAGAAGGAAGGGTCAGAAACTGGGCCGTTCAATGACGAGGGAAGCACAGGCAAGGTAAAGAGCCTGCTCGAACGAATAATGCGCGGCCTGGATGTCTCGGAAGAGACCGCCAGATTCGATCAGGGAGTTCGGTTCTACATCCTGGGACTGGCCCCCAATTCTGCGCGGATTTCCATCCGGTTCTGGCACGTTGACACCTTCGGGACCCTTCTTGAACGCGTTCGGAGGCACTTCGATGACATGGCAATAGAAAGGCGTGAGGGCGAGCGCCCCGTGACAGTCGGAAGATTGCTGCTCGAGACGGCTCCCTCAGTCGACCGCAAGCGGGACAAGATACCGCAGGTACTCGTCGGACCCTTGATGCAGGCCGTCCTGGAAGGGACGATGTACCCGCAGTCTCTATACGCGACGCTGATCCGGCGAATCAGGTCCGACTTTAATGACCCAAAGCAACCCCGGCTGGAGCGCAAGGTAACATATCCTCGCGCTTCCTATTTGAAAGCCCACCTCAAACGGAAAGCGAGGATAATGGGCGATAGAACCATGGAGGAGGCACTGACAGAAATGCTGAATCCCGAGAACAAGAACGAGGGCTATGTGCTCGGTCGTCTTTTCGCGCTTCTCGAGAAGGCGCAGCAGGATGCCAACCCCGGCATCAATGCGACTATCAAGGATCGGTATTACGCTTCCGCGTCAGCCACCCCGGTTGCGGTATTCCCCGTCCTTCTCCGGCTGGCCCAGCACCACATCGCCAAGTCGGAGTATGGCGGCTACGTGGACAAGCAGATCGAGGGTGTGATGTCGGACATCAATTCTTTCCCTACCCATCTGAACCTGGACCAGCAAGGGCTCTTTGCCCTGGGCTACTACCAGCAGAGAAGCGCCCTTTATAAGAAGGCCGGACAAAAAGAGGAAGGAAGGTGAGTCCCATAATGGCCAGCCCAATAGAGAAGCGTTACGAGTTCGTGCTCCTGTTTGACGTCGAGAACGGGAATCCGAACGGCGACCCTGACGCAGGCAACATGCCGCGGATAGACGCAGAAACAAACCTTGGCCTGGTTACGGACGTGTGCTTGAAGCGTAAGGTGCGAAACTACGTTGATCTGGTTAGACACGGGCAAGATGGGTACGACATTTATGTGCGCGAGGGGGTCGTCCTGAATACGCAAAACAAGAGGGCCTACGATTCACTGGGAATCGATGTCAAGGAGAGCAAGGATGCGCGGGCACGAGCCCATGATCTGACCAGGTTCATGTGCGCCAGCTTCTATGACGTGCGCGCCTTCGGCGCCGTCATGACGACCGAGATCAACTGCGGCCAGGTCCGCGGCCCAGTCCAGATGGGATTCGCCCGCAGCGTCGAGCCGATCGTCCCGCAGGAGGTCAGCATAACGAGAATGGCTGTCACCAATGAGCGCGACGCGGAAAAGGAACGCACCATGGGCCGCAAGCATGTTGTCCCATACGCCCTCTACAGGGCCGAGGGCTATGTGTCCGCGCCCCTGGCTAAACAGACTGGGTTCTCTACAGAGGACCTCCAACTACTCTGGGAGGCCCTGGAGAACATGTTTGAACACGACCGCTCGGCTGCGCGAGGCAAGATGGCAACGCGCAAACTCTATGTGTTTGAGCACTCGACAGCGCTTGGGAACGCCCATGCGCATTCGCTCTTTGACTGCATCAAGGTCAGCCGTAATAGTGGGAGCGGCCCAGCCCGGGCTTTCTCAGACTACGTGGCAGATATCGATCGCCAGTCCATTCCAGGGACTGTAAGACTGATCGAGAGAGTGTGACCGTGTCGTGATGTACGACGACGTTGAATGTCTGCCTCTATCGGGCATTCAGCACTTCGCCTTCTGCCCGCGACAGTTCGCTCTGATTCACGTCGAGGGCCTGTGGAAGGAGAACGCGCTGACCTTTGACGGCAGGACAATGCACGAACGCGCCGACGATCCATTCTTCTTCGAGTCGAGGGGGACGGTGCTGATAACACGGTCCGTCCCCCTCATCTCGAGGGCGCTGGGGCTCCAGGGAGTCGCCGACGTTGTCGAGTTCCGCAAGTGCAGCGAGGGTGGCGTTGCGCTTGAAGGCCGTGAAGGCAGATGGCAGCCCTCCCCCATCGAGTACAAGCGTGGCCAGCCGAAGACGGATGACCGCGACGTCGTGCAGGTCGGCGCCCAGGCTATGTGCCTTGAGGAGATGCTAGGGGTCATTGTTAGTGAAGGGGCGCTTTTCTACGGCAGAATACGGAGAAGAGAAGCCGTGGCAATAGACGGCGTCCTACGCTCCCGCGTTGCCGACCTTGCGCGGAGAATGCACGAGGTCTTTGACAGCGGACTCACCCCACCGCCAGTCAAGTCGAAGGCCTGCAAAAGCTGTTCGATTGCGGAACTCTGCTTGCCCGGCGTGTGCGTACGAAAAACGACAAGGGCTTACCTGCGAGCCATGTCTGGAGAGTAGGTGACTGCATGAGGAGGCTCTTAAACACGCTTTATGTGACAACCCCCCAGGCCTATCTCTCGCGAGACGGGGAGAACGTGGTCGTCAACATAGACAATGAAGAGAGGTTCCGCGCGCCAATAATCAATCTCGAGGCCATTGTGTGCTTCAACTATGTGGGGGCAAGCCCGTCACTGATGGGGTTGTGCTGCGAGAAGGGTGTATCCCTCTGCTTCCTGAGCACGAGTGGCAGATTCCTGGGTCGCGTGACCGGCGGAGTCTCCGGCAACGTGCTTCTAAGACGGAAGCAATACCGCCTGGCCGATAGCAGCGAGGGGACGGCGGCAATGGCAGGGTCCTTCGTGACAGGCAAGATCCTGAACTGCAGGAGCATTCTCATGCGTTTTTCGCGCGACCATCAGGATAAGGCCGGTGTGGCGCAGGTGTCGGAAGTAGCCGCGCGGTTGTCCGTATACGGCAAGGCCGTTCGCGAATGTGGAGACGTGGATGCTATCAGGGGAATCGAAGGAGATGCGGCTAGGGAGTACTACGCGGTTTTCGACCACCTGATCACGGCCCAGAAAGCGGCCTTTCGATTCCGCGGCAGAAACCGCCGCCCGCCTCTGGATAACATGAACGCCCTGCTCTCTTTCCTGTACACGCTCCTATCGTTTGATTGCGCGTCTGCCCTTGAGACCGTGGGACTCGATCCACAAGTGGGATTCCTCCACCGCGACCGGCCCGGACGTCAGAGCCTGGCTCTCGACCTGATGGAAGAGATACGTCCCTATCTGGTGGATCGATTCGCGCTGACTCTGGTCAATAATAGCCAGGTCGCACCCGGCGGATTCTTGAAGAAAGAGTCCGGCGCAGTGATTATGGAGGACGAGACCCGTAAGAACATCATATCGGAGTGGCAAAAGAGGAAGCAGGATCAGATCATACACCCTTTTCTGGAGGAGAAGATCAGCCTCGGGCTGATTCCTTACGCTCAGGCCCTACTCCTGGCTCGTCATCTGCGCGGCGACCTCGACGGATATCCACCTTTCCTTATGAGGTGAGACAGCCTTGATGGTACTCATTACCTATGACGTCAATACGGAGAACGAAGCGGGTAAGAAACGGCTCCGTAACGTGGCAAAACACTGCCAGAACTGTGGTCAACGAGTGCAGAATTCAGTCTTCGAGTGCCTCATTGACCCCGTGCAATTGGCAGGGCTACGGCTGCGGCTCGAGAAGATCATTGATCCGGCCAAGGATAGCCTCCGCTACTATAACCTGGGGAACAATTGGCACAGAAGGGTCGAACACGTCGGAGCCAAGGCCACATATGACCCAGAGGGTCCGCTGGTAATCTGAGCGCGAACCCCAAGCGAACACGAAATGCCTGGCTCGTTCGCGCTCCTTCTTGTAGCAGGTATTTTGTGGTATGCGGCAATGAGAAACATTGCGCGCTGCGGAATCATCGCTCCTGGCTCGCGGAAACCCCATCTAAACTCGTGCTTAACACGCGGTTTTGGCTGGATGAGTCGCCTCCCGCGCGGAGGTGTGGATTGAAACGAGGGGTATGTGGTGGTCAAGCAAGGACGGATCTGGTCGCCTCCCGCGCGGAGGTGTGGATTGAAACGTTTCCTTCGCTTCTCTCTCCGTCCGATTCGTCGGG
>JAHDPS010000298.1 GCA_018434225.1 Bacillota bacterium | reverse complement strand
TCGGCTTATCCCAATATCCGCGGAACTACCGCCCCGCTTCTATTAAAACTAGCCTCGCTTTACCCCTGGGCCGCTTTGGCTTTTCGCACACTGTTCAGTTTTCAAAGACCAAGGCGTTTCCGCTATCCCATCTACTACCAGGCCGATTAGCGGTCGCAATTTGATATGTTAGCACCGGGACTACCTCGTGTCAAGCCATCTTTATCATACATATTATGGCTGATCCCACCCCGGTATTACACGCCGCGCGCCCAAAAAAAGCAGTGCTTGCGCACTGTGTCCTGGAAAGCGCATTTTGGTAGCCCCAAGGGGATTCGAACCCCTGTCGCCGCCGTGAGAGGGCGGTGTCCTGGGCCTCTAGACGATGGGGCCGCAAAAACTCGGCACCTTCAACCTGAGTGCCGCAGTTGAAAGAATACCATGCTCGACGATATTAATCAAGTGGTATCCAGCGACATCATTGTTGCCAACGACTTCTATGTGGTAACATTTAAAGGACGCCGCCGACAGGCAACGATATATCCATCCCTGCTGCTCATGAATATGCGGTTTCGCGAGCGCGTCAGCCCATCTTGCCTTGTTTGACCCTGCTGGAAGTAGAGCGCAACACCGATCGCTCAACCACAGTGCGTTCTGAGGGGAGGGTCAGAGATGGAAAAGGTAAACATGGCGGAGAAGTTCGGGCTGTTCGCAGATTACTGGAGGCCCAAGATCGCCGGCGAATTGAACGATTCCTACATTAAACTGGTAAAACTTAAGGGAGAGTTCGTATGGCATAAACACAACGATGAAGATGAACTGTTCTTCGTGGTCAAAGGCATGCTCCTCATCCACCTCAGAGACAGGGTATTTAGCCTACAAGCAGGGGAATTCTTGATCGTCCCCAGAGGCGTGGAACATATGCCGGTCGCCGAAGACGAGGTCTGGGTAATGCTGATCGAGCCCAAATCCACCCTCAACACCGGCGACGTAAATAACGAAAGAACCGTCGACCGACTGGACCGGATCTAGCGCGAGAGAGAAGTATCAAAACATCAATACGACCTCTTTCCCACCGCGGGAAGAGGTCGCCTTTTCTTTCAACAAATCTGGCTGGGGGAGGAGGATTCGAACCTCCGCAGACAGATCCAGAGTCTGTAGGCCTACCACTAGCCGATCCCCCAGCGACATACCGGCGATCACCTGGCGCGATGCCAGAATGGGCCAGCAAGTAGACATTATAGCATCCCGGCGCCGCCCAATCAAGCGCCCGAGTTGCCTCGACTTGCCTCGATGTCCTGCTACTCGTGCCGGTTGCTCCTACGCTACTTCGGCCCCGCGCCCCTATCGATGAGCGACACCGCTGTATCCAGGCGGTCCAGCACCTTTTCCCTGCCGAGCAGGGCCATGACCTCGAATAGTCCCGGCCCCACGGTTCGGCCCGTTATCGCGAGCCGGGTAGGATGGATCAACTCGCCGCCGGATATGCCCTTCGCCGCGATGATATCCCTATAAGCCGCCTCGGTCGTCTCCACGTTGAAGACGCTCAACCGGGCGAGCGTGGATCTCGCGTCGCGCAACAAGCCTGCGACCCCGGGCTTGGTGAACAACTTCCTGAAGCCCTTTTCGTCATACGTCAAATCGTCCTTGAAAAAGTAGCCGACCGCATCCGGCAGATCGTTCAGCAGCTTGACCCTATCGCGTACCGCTGCGAGCACGTCTCGGACCCTCGCCATCTCGTCACCGCTGGGGTCCGGCGGGATCACCTCGGCCTTCAGCAAGACGGGGATAGCTGCGTCCACCAGCCGTTCGAGACTGACTTCCCTCATATACCGCCCGTTGAGCCACGTCAACTTGCCCGTATCGTATATAGCGGGGGTCTTGGAAACACTCTCGAGCGAAAACCTCTCGGCCATTTGCTCCAGGGATACTAGTTCGGACTCGTCGCCGGGGGTCCATCCCAGGTAGGCAAGGTAATTGATAGTGGCTTCCGGAAGATACCCGGCGTCCCTGAATTCCTCGACCGAGGTGGCCCCGTGGCGTTTCGATAGCTTCGATCTGTCGGGCGCAAGGATCATCGGGACGTGGGCGAACACCGGTTTTGCGAAACCAAGCGCCTCATACATCATGATCTGTTTCGGGGTGTTCGAGCGACGCTCATCCGCCCCTATCACGTGGGTCATCCCCATCAGCGCATCGTCAACCACGCAGGCGAAGTTGTAAGTCGGGAATCCATCCGATTTCGCGATCACGAAATCGCCTATCAGGCCGTTCTCGAACTCGACGGGGCCGTGAACGAGGTCTTCCACTAGGGTTACCCCGGAATCGGGAACCATCAACCTCAGTGCGGGTTTGCGTCCCTCCGCTTCCAACCTCGTGCGCTCAGCGTCGCGGAGGTGCCTGCACCGCCCGTCGTATCGCGGGGCTCGCCCGAGCTTCCGATCCTCTTCCCGCCTCCGCCCGAGTTCCTCGGGCGTACAGTAGCAGCGGTAAGCGTTGCCGCCTTCGAGCAATCGCTGCGCGTACTTCCTGTATATATCCCTTCGCTGTGACTGGAAGTAAGGGCCCTTCGGGCCATCCTTTCCCGGTCCTTCATCCCAGGTGATCCCCAGCCATGACAGGCTGGAGAGGATCTGCGAGACGGAATCTTCCTTGGTGCGCTCGGCATCCGTATCCTCGACCCTCAATATGAACGAACCGCCGTTCCGGCGGGCAAACAGCCAGTTGAACAGCGCCGTCCGCGCTCCTCCGATGTGAAGATACCCAGTGGGACTGGGCGCAAATCTGACCCTGGGTTTGGACAGTGCGCCGGCGGATGGGAAATTTGACAATGCTTTCACCTTCCAGAAGAGAATCGGCGGGGGTGTTACTTTCCCCTACATAGGTTACCCTATCTCGCGATTGGCCGCAATGCCGGTCCGGCGCGGAGTTTTTCCGCTGCCGCCCGAAGAACGCGCATTGTCTCCTTGCCCACCGTTCCACCCAAGAAGGCAGGAAATCGTTTGTGCGCTTTCTACAACCATGTCGACAAGGTCCACCAGGCGCCGGGCCAGCCGGGATTGAGGGCCGGAAATGCTCACTGCCGCAACAGCCCTGTCAGATGAGGCGAAGACTGGAGCTCCTATACAGTACAGTTCTTCTTCGAGTTCGGCGGCGTCTATGGCCCACCCACGCTGCTTGACGCGACCCAGTTCTTCCTGGAAGGCGTTGCGTGTTGTGATCGTATTGGGAGTGTACTGGCTTAACGTCGCGCTCGAGAGGAACCGCTGAAGGACCTCCGGAGGAGCATAAGCGAGCAGAACTTTGCCCACGGCGGAGCAGTGAAGAGGCGCCGTGGGGCCGAGGTCCGTTCCTATACGATACGGCCTGCTGGGTTTCAAGGATCGAGTTATGAGCACCTGCGTTTCCCGCAATACCGCAAGGTTCGCGGTCTCCCCGGTACGATCGGCCAATTCGGCCAGACATGGATATGCGATCTCGCCCAGGCGCTCTCGGGCGCGCGCTCTATCCGCCAGATCCAGGAGACCGACGCCAATTGAGTAAACCTCCGCCGATGGATCATAGTTCACGAACCCCCGCGACTCTAACGAGTGGGCGATCCGGAAAACCGCGGCCTTGGGTATTCCCGCTATGCGGGCAAGATCCGTCACGCCGAGCGTGCCGCTCTCGGCCAAAATAGTGAGAATCGTGGTAGCCCTCTCCACCATTACGAGCGGGCGGGAGCCAATTTCATTACGACTCAAAGTCTCGTACCTCCACGAGCACTCATTCGAGTCCGAAACAGGTTCTCCTGCTACTACGAAACAGCGTTTCAGTCGCCCAATAATGAATGAGCGCCCATATGGCTGTATTAGGAGGATTTTCGAAACATGCGGAGAACCACCAAAAACCGAAACGATATTTCAATTTAGTGGGGGCGAAAGGAGGTGACTTATTGTGTCTGGCTCCAGCCTATTCTGGTCGTCCGGTACATGGTTGTTCTTCGTCGGGCAAGCGGCGGTGCTGCTATTGGTGATCCTCCTGTACTGGTTTCAGGGAAGGAAAGAGGCGGAGGCGCGTAAACGATATTCGGCCTGAGCCGTATTATCTCATCGTCCCAACATTAGAAGGAGGTGGCGCCGTTGAGTCTGGGCGTTATGCTGCCATTCGTACTATACCTCGTGGGAGTCCTGGCCATCGGGGTAATCAGCATGCGGCTCATTCGCGGGTATGATGATTTCATGATAGGCGGCCGACGCATAGGTCCATGGGTCTCCTCGTTTGCCTTGATCACGTCGTACATGAGCGGTTATACATACACGGCCGCTCCCGGCGTGAGCTATTCCGGTGGCTGGTCGGCCATGTGGTGGGGAACAGGCGACGCCCCCGGTAACGCCCTTTCGTTTGGAGTTCTCGGGCGGCGCCTGCGCAAATATTCGGAGTTGCTCGGGGCCATCACCCTTCCCGAGTACTACGAAAAACGCTTCAAGAGCCCGGCACTGCGCGTTTTGGCTTCGATCGTCATCGTGATCAGCGTTAGCATGTACCTCGTCGCCCAGTGGCAGGCTTCTGGCAAACTCCTAAGTGTTACCTTTGGAACGAACTACGTCATCGGCATGATAATCGGCGGCGCGGTCGTCTTGGCGTACACCCTCCTTGGTGGATATCTTGCCTGCGTCTACACTGATTTCATCCAGGGCATAGTGATGTTCATAGGCACACAT
>JAHDPS010000379.1 GCA_018434225.1 Bacillota bacterium | reverse complement strand
GGAAGGCAAGGCAATGGAGAAGAGCAAGACAATGACATGGCGGGATTTCAAGCGGGAATTGGTGGAGCCCGCCTTGAACGGCCTGGGATACGCGGTATACCTAATAAGGAAAAACACGCTGACCCGCGTCGGGACGATAGTCGTGATACTGCTCGTGCTGGTAGGCATATTCGCTCCGATGCTGGCGCCCTTTCCGGATCAGGCCGAGGGAACTGCTCACCCCGCCACGAAGCTGCTGCCTCCCGGTCCGGGGCACTGGATGGGAACGGACGAACTGGGGCGCGACCTCCTCAGCCGCGTTATATACGGGACACGCATATCACTGGAAATCGGCGTTCTCGCCGTCGGCTTGTCACTGCTTATCGGCGTGCCGCTCGGCCTGGTGGCGGGCTACAGGGGCGGTTGGACTGATGAGATGATAATGCGCATCACCGATGTGTTCTTGAGCTTTCCACCGCTGCTGCTGGCCATCGCGATCGCGGCGTTCCTAGGGCCCAGCCTTACCAACGCGATGATCGCCATCGCGCTGTCCTGGTGGCCCTGGTACACGCGTATCGCTCGGAGCCAGGCCATGGCGGTTAGGGAGCGCCCGTTCGTGGAGGCGGCGCAGACGATCGGGACGGCCCATTCCAGGATAGTAATGGTCCACATACTGCCGAACAGTCTGGCGCCGATCATCGTGCAAGCGTCCATGGATTTCGGCTCGACTGTCCTGACGGCGGCCTCATTGAGCTTCCTCGGTCTTGGGGCGCAGCCCCCTACGCCCGAGTGGGGCCTCATGCTGAGTACCAGCCGCAACTATTTCTTTACCGCCTGGTGGTACGGGCTCTTCCCGGGGATCTCCATATTCGTGACGGTCCTTGTATTTAACCTGCTGGGTGACGGGTTGAGGGAGATCCTCGACCCGAAGGCAAGGCGGGCGTGAGGCGGTGGGATCGTGTCTGAAGTAGTCTCCGATATCTCAAATCGACCGCTGCTCGAAATATCCGACCTCAAGGTGCGGTTTCAGACACGCGATGGCCTCGCGCACGTCGTCGACCTCGAACGCCTGTCGGTCGACGAGGGTGAGACATTCGGGTTGGCCGGGGAGAGCGGGGCGGGCAAGACGGTCGTCGCGATGTCCATATTCAGGCTTATCCCGAGCCCGCCCGGCATCATTTCGGGCGGGCGGATACTCGTCCGCGGCCGGGACGTGCTCTCGATGAGGGAAGAAGACTTGAGGAAGATGAGGGGCCGGAAGATGTCGATGATCTTCCAGGACCCGATGTCGTCTCTGAATCCAGTGTTCACCGTCGGCCAGCAGGTCACCAGGGTCATTCGGACCCACGAGCGCCTGTCCGCCCGCGAGGCAGAGGAGAAGGCCGCTCGTGCGCTGGAGATAGTCAAGCTCCCGGATCCCGGTGGAACCCTCCGCAAGTATCCGCACGAGCTCTCCGGCGGCATGCGCCAGAGGGTGATGATCGCCATGGGCCTCTCGTGCGGGGCCGAACTGCTGGTTGCCGACGAGCCCACAAGGGGACTGGACGTGACCATTCAAGCGGGGATCCTCAAACTGCTCAACGAGATCAAGCGGGAAACGGGAATGACCGTGCTGTTCATAGCGAACAACCTTGGAGTGCTCGCTCGGATGTGTAATCGCGTCGGGGTCATGTACGCAGGTCGGATCGTAGAGATCGGGGATGGGGCCGACGTATTCAGAAAGCCGGCTCACCCATATACTATGGCGCTCCTGGCGGCCCTTCCGAGGGCCGAGACGAGGTCCGAGAAACTGGCGGTCACGGAGGGATTTCCCCCCGACCCGCTCAGGATCCCGCCGGGCTGCGCATTCCGCCCTCGATGCCCGAGGGCCGCGGCGCGATGCGAGGCCGAAAGACCGCAGCTGCTCGAAGCCGGTCCCGGCAGGCTCGTAGCCTGCCACCTGGCTGGTTGAGAGGGGGACTGACGATGGATGGCGCGCTCCTCGAAATCAGGGATGTGAAGAAGCACTTCCCCATAAGGGCGGGGCTGTTGTCCAGGCCGGTGGGGTGGATCAAGGCGGTGGACGGGGTCTCGCTGGACGTGCTTACGGGCGAGACGTTCGGCGTTGTCGGCGAATCGGGCTGCGGCAAGACCACGCTCATGCGGGTTGTCCTGAGGATCGTTCGTCCAACGGCGGGGGCGATCCGTTTCGAGGGGATGGACATGATGTCCCTCTCCGAGAGCGATCTCGGCCAGTTGAGGAAGGATATGCAGATCGTCTACCAGGACCCGTACTGGTCGCTCAACCCTCGCTTGATGGTAAGGGACATCGTAGGCGAGCCGGTATCGGTGCACCAGCGCCTGAGGTTCTCCGCCCTCTCCGATAGGGTGGCCGGACTGCTGGATCTCGTCGGCCTTCAACCCGAACACGTGCGGCGATACCCGCACGAGTTCTCGGGCGGGCAGCGGCAGAGGCTCGCGATCGCGCGCGCCCTCGCCCTGAATCCGAAGCTGGTGGTTCTGGACGAACCAACGTCGGCCATAGACACGTTGTCTCAGGCGCAGATCCTCAACCTGTTGCGCGATCTTCAGGACAAGATGGGTCTCACTTACGTACTCATCTCGCACGATCTGGGCGTCGTGCAGTACTTATCTCAGCGTATCGCGGTGATGTACGCGGGGCGGATCGTGGAGACCGGGCCCACGGAGGATGTTTTCGATGGCTGTTTGCATCCGTACACAAGGGCGCTTCTGGCGGCCATCCCCACGATAGACAGCGCCGGGCGGGAGCAGATTGTGCTTGAAGGCAATGTTCCGGACCCCGCTCGCCTGCCGCGAGGCTGCCGGTTCCATCCGCGCTGCCAGGAGTCCCGGGACATTTGCGGGGAAGTCGAACCGGAACTGGTGGAGGTAAGACCCGGCCATTTCGCGGCCTGCCACATGATTGGCTGAGGCCGTTTCACATAAAGTTGCGGGTTCGAAGGAGGTAATTGGGCTATGAGGATTCTCGACAAAGGAGCCAGGCGTGACGTGCTAATGGGTTGCGCGGTTCTCGGATGCGGGGGCGGCGGCAACCTCGATCGCGGCTTGAAGCAGGTGGAGGACTTCGAGGAGCGTGGTCTCACGCTGCGGTTGGCTGACCTTTCCGAGGTGCCGGACGACCGGATGGTGGGTTCCCCTTACTACTGCGGGACGATCTCTCCTGAGGGCAGCTGCCCTATCGACCCGTCAGCGGTCGGCCTCGAGACGGTTTACTCTAATGAGCCCGCCGTGGCATTTCAGGCTCTCGAGGAGGCGCTGGGGACCCGTTTCTACGGCGCGCTCGCGACGGAGTTGGGCGGTGGAAATACCGCGGTGGCCATGGCGGTTGCCGCCGAGCGAGATATCCCATTGATTGACGCGGACCCCGCGGGGCGTTCGGTCCCCGAGCTCATACATTCTACCCTCAGCCTGGGGGGAGTGAGCATAGCTCCTTTCGCCATAGCCACTCGTTATGGAGACGTCATTGTAGTCAATCGAGTTGCAAACGACGCGCGGGCGGAGGCCATCACCCGTTCGGCCGCGGTCCTGAGCGGCGGGCGGGCGGGCGCGTGCGATCACCCCGTGACAGGTGCCAGGCTCAAGAAGGCCGTGGTTCCCAGGGCGATAAGCTATGCGGAGGGCATTGGCCGGGCCTTGCGCAGCGCGCGCGAGCTTGGTGGCGACCCGGTCTCCGCGGTAGCGGAGCAGGCTGGGGGCACAGTGATATTCGAGGGCGTAGTTCGCGAGGATTCCAGGTGGGAAGATCGCAATGGACTCACCGAAGGGACGATCCTCATGGACGGCGGCGACCGGCTCCGCGGGCGGGAGTGCCGGGTGGATTACCGGAACGAACACATGAGTGCAAGGATAGACGGGGAGATCGTCGTGACGGTGCCGGACCTCATCACCATTCTCGAACAGGGATCCGGCCGGCCCGTACTGAACCCGGTCATCTCGAAGGGGATGCGCCTCGCGGTGGTCGCTATACCGGCCCCGGCGGCGTGGAGGACTCCGGATGGCCTGCGCATTTTCGGCCCGGCGTATCTGGGGTTGGATGTGGAATACGTGCCGGTTGAGGTGAGATTCGGATTGAAGTAGGGGGAGTTCGGATGATCGAGTTAGAGGCTATAGCGCCCGCGGTTGTTCAGATATTGAGGGGGAATATGGGTCTCAAAGCGGGCGAACGAGTTCTCGTGGTCAACGATATTGCGACGGTTTCGGACTGGAGCCGCATGTCCCCCGGGGTCCTGACTGACGTGGGAGAGAGGAGTGTGCTCGCCAGGATAGTCGCCGATATGGCCCGAGATTCATTCCCCGGTCACGGGGTAGATTTCCTGGCGTACCCGTGCACCGGGCGGAACGGGGCCGAGCCGCCGCCGGATGTCGCCGCGGCGATGAAGGCCGCCGACGTCATCCTCGCGATAACCACCTTCTCCTTGAGTCACACTGACGCGAGGGAGGCTGCCACGTCGGCCGGCAGACGGCTGGCCAGCATGCCGTCCGTGGAGCCCGAGATGCTCCTCCCAGGTGGGCCGGTCTCCGCCGCAGTGGACGTAGTTCGCTCGGGGACGCTGCCGTTTGCCTCCGCATTGACGCTTGGTTCCACCGTACTGTTGACGACCCCGGCCGGGACCCGCCTGGAGTTGAGCATCGAGGGGCGCAATGGCGAGGCGGATACTGGAGCGCTAGGCTCCAGGGGCGCCTGGGGGAACCTTCCTGCCGGGGAGGCGTTCATAGCGCCCGTCGAAGGCACGGCGAAGGGCCGCATAGTCGTCGAAAAAGGCTGGCACCCGGGTCTGGAGGAGGACATGGCGATATTGTTCGAGGACGGACTCGTCACGACGATAGAGGGCGGCGGTCGCGTGGGCGATGAATTCCGCAAGGTTCTGGATTTCGGGACGGACTCGCCGGCTCTCAGGGCAAGGCGGAACGTCGCCGAGCTCGGCATAGGCACGAATCCCAACGCGCGACGCCCGGATAACGTCCTGGAGGCCGAGAAGATCAAGGGCACAGTCCACGTGGCCATCGGCGACAACAGCCACATGGGCGGTGCGGTGGCTGCCGACATGCATGAGGACTTTGTGTTGAGGGTTCCCACGCTCGTGATAGACGGGCGCCCCGCGATCGAGGACGGAGAGTGGCTGATAACCAGCTGACAGGTGATATCTGATAGATGACAGGTGATATCTGATAAATGATAGGTGACAGGTATAGTAGGAAAGCCGTGCTCTGATAGGCGGCAGTGGGGGTATCGAGGATGGACGGTTGTTCCCTCTATGAATTCGAGATTGGTCGCGCGGCAGACATGCTGATCCGCGACATGTTCCACGCCCGGGAGGGCGAGACCGTGGTCATCACGGCGGACACTGAGTCGGACATGAGAGTGGTCAACGCCACCGCCCGCGCCGCATTCGCGGTCGGGGCAAAGCCGTTCGTGATGCTGATCGCGGCGCCGCAGGGGGTTGGGAAGGCGGCCGATCCATATCTGCCGGTGGATTCGATGGTCGGTGCACTGGCTGGAGCTGATGTGTGGATCGAGTTCAACAACCAGTGGATGCTGTATTCCACGCCATACGAGAGGGCGATGGCGGCCAACCCGCGATTGAGGTATATGTGCCTCGTTGGGATGAATCCCGACATGATGATACGCACCATTGGTCGAGTGGACAGGGAGAAGCTCGGCCGATTCATGCTACGCGTCTCTCGGCTTACCAGGGAGGCGCGGCGCGTGCGCATGGAGACCCCCGCCGGGACGGCCGTGGAATTTGACAATTCGCCCGAGCATCCAATGACGTGCGACACCGGTGAGGCCGGGCGGCCGGGCGTTTTTATGCTGTCGGGGCAGATCGGGTGGTCCCCAAAACTGGAGACAGTGAATGGCACGATTGTCTTCGACGGTTCGCTGTCGCCCTCCCCCGGTCTTCTCAAGGAGCCAGTCCGTCTTACAGTGGAACGGGGTCGTGTGACCCACGTGTCTGGAGGCAGGGAGGCGGCGACCTTCTCCGACTGGCTCGAGAGCCTTAACGATTCGAACATGTACCGCCTGGCGCACGTGTGTTACGGATTCAACCCCGGCGCGCGGCTTACCGGCAATGTGCTGGAGGACGAGCGCGTTTGGGGTTGCACCGAATGGGGGATGGGATATCAGAGCGCCGTCGATGTGCCTCCGGACGGGATTCCCGCCGTATCTCATTGTGACGGCATCTGCCTCAATTCGTCGGTGTGGCTCGACGGTGCGCGGTTGCTCGATTGCGGCCGGGTGGTCGATCCCGAGGCCAGGGATATCATGTCGGGCGCGACGGGCGGGTGAAACGGTCTTGAGCAGGATTCTGGTCATAAACCCGGTCTCCACCTCGCGGTGGGACGTTTCGGACTACGACTATCTCCAGCGATACGTCAAATCGTCTACGCAGGTGAAAGTCGTGAGCCTATCCGAGGGACCCACATCCCTCGAAAGTGCGCTCTCCGTGGCCGCGGCCGAGCCGGCGATACTCGCTACCGTGCGGGAATACGAGAGACAGTGCGATGCCATCGTTCTGAACTGCTTTGCGGACCCCGGCATGCGCGCAGCCAGGGAAATATCGAGCGTTCCGGTGCTCGGCGCCGCCGAGACTTCGATGCTCCTGGCCTGCTTGCTTGGAGAGCGGTTCTCCGTCATCTGTCTTGATAGGCAGCAGTCTTACAAGGTGCGGCGCCAGGCGAGGGTCGCGGGGGTTTCGTCCAAACTCGCGTCGTGTCGCTGGGTGGGCATGCTACCCCTCCAATTGGATTCGGACCGCGAGCGCTTCCAGGACCTGCTGTACACACGGGCGACCGCCTGCGTGGAGAGTGATGGCGCGGAACTGGTGGTCCTGGGGTGCACCGGGATGGCGTTCGCGGCAGGGCGGCTGGCCGGCAGGGTCGGGTTCCCCGTGATCGAACCCATGGTGGCCACGGTGAAAATGGCCGAACTCATCGCGGGGCTGCGTCTGACGACGAGCCGCCGCGGGCTGTATTCGCTGACACGACTGGTGGGTTAGGTCATGACGGGAGGTGAAGGGCATTTGAGGAGCATTCTTACTGTGATACCTGTGTGCGGTTGGACCATGACGGATGAACTGGAGGAATACCTCCGCGGTGTGGCCGACCCTGATACTCGACTGACTGTAGTCGGTCTTGAACGCGGTCCTGAGTCGATCGAATGCTTCGCTGACGTAACCGCAGCGGCGCCGGGCATCCTGAAAGTCGTGCGCGAACAGGGTGGCGCCTACGATGGGATACTCATCGGATGCTTTGCGGACCCTTCCGTTGAGGCCGCGAGGGAGATCGTGAGGATCCCCGTGCTGGGTCTGGCTGAGCCGTCCATAGTGGCCGCGGCGCTGTTGGGGCAAACGTTGGCCGTCGTAT
>JAHDPS010000373.1 GCA_018434225.1 Bacillota bacterium | reverse complement strand
GGTGGCGGTCCTGGCGGGCCAATCCGGAGTCGGAAAGTCCAGCATCCTCAATTCGTTGATACCCGGCTCGAGCCGCGAGGTGGGGGACATCAGCAAGAAGAGGAACGCGGGCAGGCACACGACGAAAGGCGTGGCCCTGATCCTTCTCGGCGGCGGGGGTGCGCTGGTGGCCGACACGCCGGGTTTCAGCAGGTTGGAGGTTGAGACACTCACGAAGGAGGAGATCGCCGGGGGCTTCCCCGAAATCAGGAGACTGAAGGGGCGGTGCAGATTCTCCGATTGCGCTCACAGGCACGAGCCCGGTTGCGCTGTCAAGGAGGCAGTAGCCTTAGGGGCGATGGGCGCGACCCGGTATGAGAGTTACATCGCGATGCTCGACGAGGCGGAACAGTACGAACAACGGAGGTATCGTTGATGGCCGCGGTAGGCGGGACGACGGGGGTGAAGATCTCTCCATCCGTTATGGCCTGCGATTTTTTGAGGCTGGCCGACGAGGTGGCGAGCGTTGAGGCGGGTGGGGCCGATATGCTCCATCTTGACATCATGGATGGCAGATTCGTGCCGAATATCACCTTCGGCTTTCCCATCATAGAGGCGGTTCGCCGGACGACGAGCCTGCCGTTGGAAGCTCACCTGATGATTATCGAGCCGGACCGGTACGTCCGGGAATTCGCGAGGGCGGGTGCGGACGTTATCACAGTGCATGCGGAGGCGTGCCCGCATCTGGATAGGACGCTCGCGGAGATAAGGGAATCAGGGGCGAAAGCCGGTGTAGCGTTGAACCCGGCCACACCCTTATGCGCCATCGAAGAGGCGCTGCCGCTGGTGGAATTCATCACGGTGATGACGGTGAACCCGGGTTTCGGCGGACAGGGGTTCATCGAGCGCTGCGTGGACAAGGTGAGGAGGCTCGCCACGATAGTGGCCGGCCGGGGGATAGAGATACAAGTGGACGGCGGCATAGGGGTGGCGACGGCCGCCGTGGCGGTGGCGGCCGGGGCTACGATCCTGGCGGCCGGGTCGTCGGTGTTCGGCCCAGCCGACCGGAAGGCCGCGATAGAGGCGTTGCGCCGCGCCGCACACGGCCTTGACCCCTGTTCGCAGCCGTAATATACTCTGAGTTGAAAAAACATAGCAGCCTTCGGGGCCAGGTGAGAGGGGTATCCCTCAATTCCTGACCGGCGGTGATGCCCTTCGTGGGACTAGCGCCGCAAGCCGCGGATGCGGTTGACCCGGTGAGAAGCCGGGGCCGACAGTAAAGTCTGGATGGGAGAAGGCAGCTCGGATGGATTCGATCCGATCGTTGCCCCGGGGCTGACTCCGGGGCTTTGTGGTGCCCCGAGTCAGGGAGGATGAGACGAATGGAAGAGTTGCGAGGAGCGAATGCGGTGGAGCACGGAGACAGCCTGGTGAGGCGCATGGTTCGAGTGGGTTTCCTCGGGGCGGCCGGGGCGCTGTTGATGATCTTGATGGAGGTGCCTCTATTGCCGCACGCGCCATACCTCAAGTGGGACGCCGGCGATATACCGGCGCTCCTCGGCGCGTTCAGCATGGGTCCGGCGGCGGGGATCCTGATCGAAGCGGTGAAGAACCTGGTCTGGCAGCTTACCGGCAAAAACTCGACTGGGGTCGTGGGCTTCTCGGCGAGCTTTCTCGCTGGGGCAACGCTGTGCTTCACCGCCGGCCTCGTCTACCGGTTCCGGCGGACGAAAGCGGGGGCGATCGCGGGGATGGCGGCGGGGACCGTAGCCATGACGGCGGTCATGTGCGCGGCAAACGCGTACGTCTTTTTCCCGTTATGGGGCATCAAGGGTGACGCGGTCGCGAAGGCCCTGATAGGTGCGGCGGTGCCCTTCAACCTGCTGAAAGGGGCCCTGACCTCGACGATTACCTTCCTCCTGTACAAGCGGGTGAAACGCTACCTTGGAGGCCCCGGTACGCTTGCGGGACGGGGCGGGTCGTGGTAGAATGAACGCGTTGCGCGAATCGCCCCGTTCGTGGGGGAGGTGCTGTCGATGAGTCGAAAATGTGAAATATGTGGCAAGACGCTCAGCGTCGGCCATTCGGTCAGCCATTCGAACGTCAAGACGAAGAGGACGTGGTCGCCCAATATTCAACGCGTCAGGGCGCTGGTGAACGGGACTCCACGCAGGCTGAACGTTTGCACCAAGTGTCTTAAGGCAGGGAAGGTCACGCGCGCCGTGTAAACGCCGCGGGGCCTGGCGTACGGCGGCACGATGGTAGTAAAGTATAAAGTAGAGTGGCCGGGACTATGTCCCGGCCATGGTTTTCCTGGGCGAATTCCATCACTTCCTCTTTTTTTTCGAAAGCGCTCCGGCTATTGACTGGATCGCTATGCCCAGGGGCCTCGGGACCCTAAGTACGATGACCTTCACGATAATACCCCCTTACACCGGCGAAAGACCGCGTGCTACTGCCAGACCATGGACCATCCCAGACAGACCAGCCCCGCCCCCATGAAACTTAGCCATATCCACAGGGGGACCGTTTTCAGAAGCACCATTCCCCCTGTGAATAGGAGGAACGCGCCCGTGAACCTCTTCTTGTCGGTGTCCGTGAGCCGCGGCAGGCTTTTTACCCTGAATCTCATGACCTACCACCCCGTGGTATTTCATTATATTCTCGGGGGATTCGATGGTTACCGGCGCTCAGGGGAGGAAAACTGCCCGGGGGAAAGAAATTTCCCAGGGTGCTGATAGGTGCCCATTGGGAGGTCGGCCGATGGACAGGGAAGCATCCAACCAGTACGGCAAGTTGGTGCTGTCGGAAGAGGTAATAGCCACGATTGCGGGAGTCGCCGCGACGGAGTGCTACGGTATCGTCGGCATGGCCTCGCGTAGGGTGGCGGACGGCATCGCGGAACTCCTCGGCAAGGAGAATCTCAGCAGGGGAGTGGAAGTGATTCTCGATGGCAATAAGGCTGTTATCACGTTGAACGTCATAGTAGGATACGGTGTCAGGATATCCGAGGTGGCGAGAAACGTAATTCAGAAAGTGAAGTACACCGTCGAGAGCGCCACCGGGCTGTCGGTGGTGAAAGTGAACATAAACGTCCAGGGTGTCAAGGTAAACCGGAGTTGAGGGAGGTCGCCAGTTGGAGTCCGAGGTGATTGACGGCGCCGCGTTTTGCGACATCATCAGGCGCGCGTCGGGTGTGCTCGAGGAAAATCGTTCCAGCGTGGACGCGCTGAACGTTTTCCCCGTTCCCGACGGGGATACCGGCACGAATATGAGCCTGACGATGAAGGCGGCCGTCGAGGAGATAGGCAAGAGTCGCCCGGTGAGCGTTGGAGCGGCCGCGGAAGCCGCAGCTATGGGTTCGCTCATGGGTGCCAGGGGGAATTCGGGCGTCATTCTTTCGCAGCTGTTCCGGGGCATCGCGAGGGCGTTGGGCGGCAAGGAGGGCGCTACGCCTGCGGAGGTCGCGAGGGCCTTGCAGGAAGGGGTTGCGACGGCCTACAAGGCGGTCATGAAGCCGGTGGAGGGAACGATCCTGACCATGGCGAGAGAGGCCGCTGTGGCCGCTATGGCCGCCGCTAAGGCGGGATCAGGGGTGATGGGAGTCTGGGAGGCGGCGCTAGACAGGGCCCAGTGGATTCTCGAGAGAACCCCGGACATGTTGCCCGTTCTTAAACAGGCAGGCGTGGTCGACGCGGGAGGCAAGGGCCTGGTGTATATTCTTGCGGGGGCCGTCCAGGCCGTGAAGGGCGCGCCTGCGGGGGATTGCGGGAGGGCCGCGGCGACTCCCCCGAAAGGCGTCGAGTTCAAGATCTCGGAGGAAATCTCGGATATCCGCTACCCGTACGACACACAGCTTCTGGTGAAGGGGAAGGATCTCCAGGCCGCGGAAATACGCTCCGGGCTCGAGGAACTGGGGGACTCCCTCCTCGTCGTCGGGGGCAGCGAGCTGGTCAGGGTGCACGTCCATACGGGCAACCCGGGCAAAGTCCTCGAACACTGCCTTGCGTTCGGAACGCTGGCGGACATCAGTATAGAGAACATGCGGGACCAACGCGACTCATTGAAGGAGGCCGACTCGGCCCGAGGCGAGCCCTGTAATCCCAACGGGGCCGCGACCGGCCACGCGGTTGGGATAGTCGCCGTCTCTCTGGGGGACGGGATCACGCAGATATTTAAGAGCCTCGGAGCCGACGAGGTGATCAACGGCGGCCAAACGATGAATCCCAGCACTGAGGATGTGGTCAACGCGGCGAGGAAGGTCCCTTCCGAGAAGGTGATCATCCTTCCGAACAACGGCAACATCATTCTCGCTGCCAAACAGGCGAAGAGGCTCGCGGGGAAACGCGTGTACGTAGTCCCGACGAAGACTATACCACAGGGGCTTTCCGCCCTGCTTGCTTTCAAGACGGACGCCACTATGGAGGCGAATCTACGCCGGATGGCGAAGGCCGTGCGCGAGGTAAAGACGGGCGAGGTAACGTACGCGGTGCGAAAGAGCGTTGTGGATGGGGTCGAGGTAAAGCCGGGGGACATACTCGGGATATGGGACGGTTGCATAGCGCTGACGGGGACTAGCCCGGACGAGGTGCTTGCGGGACTCGCGGCCAAGATGGTGGGGCCGGATAGCGAGATTCTAACGGTGTTCTACGGCGACCTTGTGGACGAGGAACGCGCCGCCGGTCTGGAAGCCCGCCTGAAGAAGGATATGCCGAATTTGGACATCGAATTCCGCCGTGGAGGTCAGCCGCTTTACTACTACATCATGTCCGTGGAATAGGGGCGAGTGCGTGCCTGCGCTGCCGCTGGATAAAGGGGTTCAGTTCATTAAGGGGGTCGGCCCGGCGAGGGCCGCCCTCTTTGGGAATATTGGTATTCATACGGTGGGGGATCTCATCAGGCACTTTCCGCGACGGTACGAAGACAGGCGGTTTCTCAAGCCCATATCCGCGCTCGAGGACGGCGCGACCGAGACGTTCAAGGGGCTCGTTCGCGGTTCGTCCGAGAGGAGGCCGAGGCGGGGTTTGGTCATCACCAGGGTGACTGTCACCGACGGCACGGGCGCGATGAACCTCGTATGGTTCAACCAGCCATACATGGCTGGGAGATTCCCCGTCAACACGTGGTTCATCTTCACGGCGAAGATCTCGCGCAGGATGAAGACGGTGCAAGGCACCAGTGTCGAGTACGAGGAATTCGACACTTCCGATCCGGTCAATACCGGCAGATTAGTGCCTGTCTACGGACTTACGGAGGGCCTGACCCAGAGGACGGTTCGCACGATAGTCAAGGCCGCGCTGGACGAGTGTTCGCATTCGATTGAGGACCCCCTCCCGGCGGTTTTACTGGCGGCGAGGAGGCTCTCTCCGCTGAAGGACGCCGTCAGGAACGGGCACTTCCCAGAGGATGAGGAATCGCTTGCCTCCGCCAGGCGGCGTCTCGTCTTCGACGAGTTCTTCTACCTGCATATCGCGCTGGGAGTGCTCCGCAGGTCGGCCTCCAAACGGGAGGGCATCGCTCACGCCCCGGACGGACCCTTGAGCGAGCGGTTCGCCCGCCTGTTGCCGTTCACCCTCACTAAGGCCCAGTCGAGGGCGTTCTCGGAGATCAGGGCCGACATGGAGAGCCCCAGGCCGATGAACAGGCTCCTGATGGGTGATGTCGGATCCGGAAAGACCGTTGTGGCCGCCATGTCGCTCGTTAAAGCGGTCGAAAGCGGCCGCCAGGGGGCCTTGATGGCCCCGACCGAGGTCCTGGCCGAACAGCACTACGGCAACTTGAAGAGAATGTTGGAAAAGGTAGGGATACGAGTCGCCCTCCTTTTGGGGAGCCAGGGCGCCGCCGACAGGGAACGGGCCCTCGAAGAGGTGGCGGCGGGCGAGGCGGGCGTCGTGGTAGGTACGCACGCCCTGATCCAGGAGCGCGTGGCTTTCAAGGCGCTCAGCCTGGCGATAACGGACGAACAACACAGGTTCGGGGTCAGGCAGCGCGCCCTGCTGCAAGGGAAGGGCGCGGCCCCTGATGTCCTCGTGATGACCGCCACTCCAATACCGAGGACGCTTGCGCTGACGGTTTTCGGAGATCTGGATGTATCCGTGATTGACGAGATGCCGCCCGGCAGGAGGCCGGTGAGGACCCTGGTGCGCGGCGAAAGCGCGAGGGACAAGGTGTACCGGTGGGTGAAGGAACAGGCCGCTTCCGGAAAGCAGGCGTATGTCGTTTGCCCGCTGATAGAGGAGTCCGAAACCGTCGCCGCCCAGGCGGCCGCCGACCTGAGGAAGGAGTTGTCCGGCGGCATCCTCAAGGGACTGAGGGTCGGCCTGTTGCACGGCCGCATGAAGCCGGAGGAAAAGCGCGCGGAAATGGAGGCATTCAAGTCGGGGGAGACCAACGTGCTGGTCGCCACGACCGTGATAGAGGTTGGCGTCGACGTTCCTTCCGCGACCATCATGGTTATCGAGGGCGCGGAGAGATTCGGGCTCGCCCAATTGCACCAGCTCAGGGGTCGAGTCGGCAGGGGCGCGCAACAGTCCTATTGCGTGCTGCTTAACGGAGCGACGAGTGCGGAGGCCGAAAAACGGATGAGGGTCATGGAATCGACCTCGGACGGGTTCAAGATAGCGGAGGCCGATCTGGAAATGAGGGGCCCGGGGGAGTTTTTCGGCGCGAGGCAGCACGGCCTGCCCGACTTCAAAATCGCCGATCCCATCAGGGATGTATCTATACTGGAGGAGGCCCGCCGGGAAGCCGCGAGACTCGTCCAATCCGACCCTGCCCTGGTCGAGGCGGCGCACGCCGGCATCAGAGCGCGGATATCCGAGGGTTTCAAGGACCTCGGGCTGTTCAAGGTTGGATAGATCCTCTACCGGATGTAGTCCATAACCTCGGACTGCTCTATCCCGGGGTGAAGCGCGCCGTTCAGACCACCGGCGATCACCCTGGCGACTTCCTCGATGTCCACGTCCACCTCCTTCGGGGTTACCACCAGATTGCCTATCGCCTCCCCGAGGACCTCCTGGATGAGGTCTCGCTTGTTGATGGCCGCCATGGGCTGCATGAATCGCATGTATTGCACCTGCTGGGCCATAGTCCTCACAAGGAGGTCTATCGTGTTCGCCGCTATCGTGACGGCGTGTACCACAGTGGGAACTCCTACGGCGATCACGGGTATGCCGAGCGTCTGCCTAGTCAGGCCCAGCCTCTTGGTGCCGAGGCCCGAACCGGGATGTATCCCCGAATCTCCAATCTGTATGGTGGTCATTATCCTCTCGACGTCCATAGCCGCGAGCGCGTCGATGGCGATCAACGCGTCCGGTTTCATCTGCCGCACGATGCTGTGGATTACCTCGGTCGTCTCGAGACCCGTGATGCCCAGCACTCCGGGAGACAGCGATGACACGGGCCTGAGACCCCCGGCTAGTTCCGGCGGGAGGAACTGCCCGAGGTGCCGCGTCACGTACACCTTCGCCGCGACCCTGGGGCCAAGCGAGTCAGCTATCGCGCGCCAATTCCCCAGACCAACCACGAACACCTGCGCGTTCGGGGAGAGGGGCAATAGCCGCTGCATCTCCTGCGTCACCACGGCGCTCACTTGCTGGCTGTACCTGGGCTTCCTGTACTTGAGCTCCGGCGCGTGTATCGTAATGTAATTGCCCGGGGCCTTGCCGATACTGTGCGACCCCTCGTCGGTAACTTGAACGCGGGTGACAGAGATCCCCTGAACATCCAACTCGTTGACCGTGACCCCCGGAACGTCGCCTTTACCCTCGCCCCTCAGCCTCTGCGCGGCCTCCAGGGCCAAGTCAGTAAGGTGGTAGTTCGAATTCATGCGAATAACCCCCGGTCTCCAGATTCCGTGCGAGGAGAGTCGGCGTGGGTTGTCGAATAATGATATGGCCTTCCTCCTCGAAAAAAGGTGCGTTGCGCATCGGCGCAACGCAATGGGAGAGGAGAAACCGGAGGAAGAGCCAATGGGGGAGGATTTCCGTCTACGACTGTCGGTGTATGACTTGTTACGATCCACGACTCTCGCGCAGTGTAGTGTATCCAGGACGAAGGTCATTATTCGCCGCTCGGAGAATCTCATCGTGATCGACCATCCGGACGAAATGGAGGGGGAGGGGTTTCGGTGAAGATCGCGGTTTATCCCGGTAGTTTCGACCCCGTGACCTACGGACATCTGGACGTGCTCGAGCGCAGTTACAAACTATTCGACAAGTTGATCGTCGCGGTGTTCTTCAATTCCTCCAAGGCCCCCTTATTTTCGGTGGAAGAGAGGCTCGAGATGCTGCGCGAGTCCGTCCAGCACCTGCCCAACGTCGAGGTGGATTCGTCGAATACTCTGTTGACGGAATACGCCCGCCGCCGGGGCGCCTGCACTATCGTCAAGGGCCTCCGCGCGGTCTCCGATTTCCTGTACGAATTTCAGATGGCGATGGTGAACAAGTACAACGCGCCCGAGATCGAGACGGTGTTCGTGATGACGTCGCCGCAGTATTCGTATCTAAGCTCCAGCATAGTGCGAGAGCTTGCGCAACTCGGCGGCTGCGTGAAAGGATTCGTCCCGGCAAACGTCGAAAAACGCCTGGACCAGAAGTTCCAGAGACACCAATGAAGTTGCGTGTTGGGAGGGTTATCCTTGGATTCGCTCGCGTTGCTGGACCGACTGGAAACGCTGGTGTCCGAGGCGGCGAGGGTGCCGCTGACCAGCAAGGTTATCGTGGATGAGGAAAGCATCTATGCGCTGATTGACGACCTTCGCGCTACTATCCCCGAGGAAGTGAAGCAGGCCAAGTGGGTCGCCAAGGAGAGGGAGCGCTTGCTCGAGGAGGCAAAGAAGGACGCCGAGGAATTGGTGAGGGAGGCGGAGGCGGAAGCCGGGAGGAAGGTCGGGGAATCGGCTGTCGCAGAGCAGGCGAAGGCCCAGGCCGACGAGATCATCAATCAGGCGAGAAAGATCGCTCAGGAGATCCGCCAGGGCGCAAACGACTATGCCGCCTCGGTGTTGGAGAAGCTCGAGGGGCACCTTGCCCGCACGATCGAGGCGGTCCGCAGCGGCGTGGCTGAACTCAGGCCGGCGCCGGGCGTGGAACCGCTCCCCGATAGGGACGGGACGCCGGCTCAGGGCGCTTAACCGCTCCAGACGACTCAATCTGGGGTTTGATGGGGACGATGTTGTCGGTGTCGTCCCTTTCTATTGAGTGCCCGGTAGCAAAGAATAGGGGCGGAACAATACCGTGAAGCACATCGTCCCGGTAGCGGAGAGGGGGTGCCCGGAATGCGACGGGCATTGCTTAAAAGGATCGCGCCGCTCATCTGTATGGCGCTCGTTTTTGCGGCGGGCGGCCGAGTGCGGGGGGCCGCCGCCGATGTCACGAGGCTTACTGTATACTTCACGCTGAGCGCCGAGAACCAGTTCTACCTCGTTCCCGTCGGAGTGGACGTCCCGCGGACGGACAGGCCGGCGGAGAAGGCCCTGGAAACGCTCATAAAGGGAGCGCCGGCGGGGAGCCTCGCGATATCGCTGATACCCGCGGAGACTCGGCTGCTTGGGTACAGGGTGGAGGATGGGACGGCGTTCGTTGACTTCTCGGACGAAATCACGCGGGCGAATGTGGGGTCTTCCGGCGAGGCCCTGATGGTGGACTCGATAACGGCCACTCTCGGGCAGTTCCCCGAGGTAAGCCGGGTTCAGATCCTCGTCGAGGGTAAACCCGCGGAGACGCTCGCGGGCCACGTCGATATCGCCGGCCCGCTCCCGGT
>JAHDPS010000250.1 GCA_018434225.1 Bacillota bacterium | reverse complement strand
TCTGGCCGGCCGCCCCGTTATCTCCTGGAACAAAGCGGCCGCCGTGATGGCCAGATAGTACGACGTCCCACAACCGGTGAACAAATAAACGTCGGCGGGATTGTCCATGAGCACCCTGCGCGCCGGGCCCAGGTTCCCCCCTATGCCGTCCACTGTTTCAGCCCACGTGTCGGGTTGCGACATTATCTCTCTATAGGTGTGGTATTGTCCGCACCGACCGGCGCTCCACATCAGGCGATCACCCCACTTGACGACATCCCGCACCATGGCGGCATCGCGAGTGCTTGTCGGCAGTCATCCACCGTAATACTTGATGCGTTCGCGATACCGGGCGGCCAATTTCTCGTTGTTCGACGACGGCGCGTCCAGGTTCGCGCTGATGAATACCGGATTCTCCATTCCCAGGCACCGAATATCGGCTGCCATCTGCGCCAGCATGGCGTTAACGATAGCCGCGTTGGCGATCGTCGTGATGGGCCCGGCCCTCCCCGTCATCCCCTCTACGGAGATAACGGCGTCACCCTCGGGGCCACCGTTGTCGATCACGATATCGGCTACCTCGAACAATCGTTTTCTGCTTGAATGCTTGGAACTGACTCTAGTGCTGTAATCCATGGACGTGATCCCCACGACCGTCAGTCCCTTTTCCTTCGCGGCCAACGCCACCTCTATGGGAGCGGCGTTTCGCCCCGAGTTGGATATTACGATAACCACCTCGCCCGGCCGTGCGTCATGGTTATTGAATATGACACGGCCGTATCCCTCGAGCTTCTCCAGGGCGCTGCCTTTACCGGGGCCGTTGTAGGGAAAAAGTCCCTCGTCGAAGACGGGGCTTACGCAAGCCGGCTGCCCCGCCCTAAACCATACCTCCTGGCAAATGATCTGAGTGTGACCCGCCCCGAAAACGTGAACCACGCCCCCTGAGGCCGCCACCCTGGTCATGGCATCAACCGCCGATTTCATGTTCCCTTCCTGTGTTTTCCATACACGCTCGAGCACCCTCTGAGCGGCTTCAAAATACTCCCGGGCGTACCGCAAAACCGCACCTCCCCAGATTATGTCCTCCAATCACCATCCCGCCCGGCCGGGGCCGGCGGTCCGCTGGACCGGCAGCCCCGACCCGGAAGGGTGCGATGTGGCGCTAAAGGTTCATCTACCCAATCCGAAGGCCATTCCCACGAGGCGTATGAGCGCGCCGATGGCGATACCATCGGGGACAATGAAGCCGATTCCGCTGGCCCCCAGGGATGCGAGGTCGCCGAATAAGCTCACCTTATAAGCCCAACTCGCCAAGATCAGGCCGGCGAACGACCAGAAGAAACCTCCGAAGATCGCGCCCCGCCGCCCGGCGACGCTGTTGGCGAATATCGCCCCGGACCCGCTGGCGAAGAACGCGACGATCATGCTAGGTATGGGGATGGGCCAGCGCAGGGCCCACAGCAACGCTATGGCGACGACCTGCGCGACAGTGCCCGCAATAAGCCCGATCATGAGTGAGTTCGGAGCGAACGGGAAGATCACGGGGCAGTCCAGGGCGGGCCTGGCCCCCGGCACTATCCTCTGTGCGAATCCCCTGAAGGCCGGGACCACCTCGGCGATGAACATCCTGACGCCCTGAAGCAGCACGAGGACACCGGAGGTGAAGCCCAGGGCCTTGAGAAGGGCGAACAGCAGGTAGTTCTGCCCTCCGCTCAGGTTCTTCTCAACATAGGCCGGCCCGGCGAATAGCGCCGCGGGGATCGTCACGATCAGGAGGATTATGGACATCGAGATGGCCATATCCCGGAAGAATCCCCAGCCCTCCGCTACCTTCACATCCTCGGCGCTGGCCTCCGGTTTGCCGAATAGCCTGGCCAGAACGGCGCCAAGTACATTAAGCAGCGTCTGCCCGTGACCAAAAGCAAGCTCGTCGTTTCCCACGATCTTGCGCATGAACGGCTGGGCCATGGCCGGGAAAATGGTCGTGTACAACCCCTGAATGATGGAACCGATCACGATTATGGCGGTGCTCGAAAGCCCCAGAGCGTACAGAGAAATGGCCCACATGCCCGCGTGGACCCAGAGCATGTGTCCTGTCAGATAGATGTACTTCCACGGTGTGATCCTGGCAAATAGTACGTTGAGCACGAAACCGAACGCGAGGATCAGCGATGTCTCACGTCCGAGCTTCGCGGCGACCGAACCTACCACGAGTTCGTCGAAGGGCACAAAACCCTCGAGGTGGAACGCCTGGAGGAACATCTCGGTGATCGGGCCTAGAGCGCCCACTATGGCGCCCGCTCCAACCCCGATGATCAGGAATCCGAGGGTCGTCTTCACCGTTCCGTTGATCACTTCGGTGGCGCTCTTCTTTTGTGCCAATAAGCCGACGAGCGCCACAACACCGACGACGATGGCCGGGGTGCTGAAGAATTCGACGATGAATTTCAACACGGACAATCCCTCCCTGGAGATGTGTGGGAAACTATCATCCCGGCTCAGTTCCCGCCAAGAAGTTCGCGCACCACTGGCATCAATCTCGATTCAATTTCCTTCTTGTCCATGAGATTGTTAATGAGAACGATCCTTGCGTTAAACCCGCGCAAGTGACTCTCCATGTCTCTGGGGGCTACGATAATGTCGGCGGCTTGCCCCTTGGCGCTCCCAAGGTCCCACGCCTGCAAGTCAGCCTTGACGCCGTGAGCCTTGAATATGTCATCAATGGTCATCTTCATCATCAGGCTGGTACCGAAGCCCATCCCACAATCAGTAACCACCCGCACGATATATCCCTCCGGAGTATGGCGTTACTCGGCGATCGTCGCTCCCTCCCTCCTGGCCCCCTTCGGGCTGGGACGACATGAACGGCACGTCACCCCCTTCAGCTCATTCCTGATTCGCTTTGCTCTCCACAACGAGCTCGACATAGTATCGGCAGCGATCCCCCCGGACGATTCCCCTGCAATACTCCACCGGAACATCATCCCGTGCATACGTGAGTCGCTCCAGGAGAAGACCGGGTGAGCCCGGACGAACCCCGAGCATACTACCCTCAAATTCGTCGACCAGGACCGGTTCGAAAGCCTCCTTCGCCCTCACGGGCATAGTTCCATACCGCTCCGCCATGATCTCGTACAACGGCTTCGCGGAGAAATCGCAATCCTCGAGCCGGGGAAAGGCCGAACTGGGCAGGTAAGAGGTTTCCAACATGAGGGGCTCATCGTCCGCCAAGCGCAGGCGCGTCAGAGCGACGACGCGGGTACCCTGGGCGATCAGCAGCCGCTTACCCACGGATCTGGTGGCCGCCGTCACCGTAACGGAGACGATCCTGGAAGTGGGCCGGAGACCCCTTTTAAGCATGTCGCCGGTGAAACTGTAGAAGCCTAGTAGTCCCTGTTCCAGTTTTGGCCTGGCGACGAAAGTTCCGCGGCCTTGCTCCCGAATGAGCAAGCCCTCATCTACCAGGCCGGCGATGGCCTGTCTTATGGTGGCGCGGCTCACCTGGAACGAGGCCGACATTTCCGGCTCGGACTGTATCTGCTCTCCAGGCTCCCATTCGCCGCTCTCGATCTTGCCCCTCAGAATCGTCTTTAACTGATAGTAGAGCGGAACTCCATTGCCCTTCTTGAGCTCCTCCATACGCGAATCTCCCTCACTCTATTTCCTGCGGGCACACCACCATAGTCGAAATGTTCGCCCGCCTGTCCTCTCATCCGGTTGTCCGTACAACTATGATCGCTAATTACGTTCGCGCCCGGCGAGGTTTTTCCTCCTCCGTGGCGTGTATATTCATCTCCTCCGTTCGACAACCGATGCGTCCGCGTGAGCGAATACCGCACCAAGCACCTTTATGGGCGACAGAAACGGCAATCTCGCCTTCACCTCGATGGTAACGCACACCGTCGGATCTCTCAGGGGCCTCCGATCCCCCGGGTGAAAGACCGTCTCCCCCTCTTTCATGTTGAACACCAGCACCCGCACGACGGCGTTATCAGCATCCAGGGCTTCTCCGCCTCGCGCGAGGTTATCCCGGGCCACACTCACCGCGCGCTCCAACGCGATGGGTTCCACCAGCCACCTCTCTCCCAGAGCCAACTTGTCCAGGTCAATTTCCTGAACGGCTGCGAGCGCCGCTAGGTCCGCCGCCGATTGCGCGCACGCCTTGACCCAGATGACCATGCCCGCGTCTGTGACCAGCCCCGCCGCCAGGATCATAGCCGGCAGGGCGAGCGCGGTGATAGCCGACACAGACCCTCTCTCCCAGGCGCGTCTGGAGGGCGCGGACGCCCGTCGGGGGCATGCGGACGCTCGTCGCCGCGCCTTGCCGGGTGCCCCCGCCCCCATCAATACCCAGATCACCGGACTTTCTCACTCCTGGTGGAGACCTCGGCTCCCAGGTGAACGGGCCCCCTCGTTATGCCGGCCACTATGGCGGTGGCTGGTTCGTAGGCGCAGGTGACCCTGACCGTGATCGTCGAACCGTAGGCGGCCTCGGCGGGTTTGATGGATACCTCCACTGTCTTCGAGTCGATACTCCCCATTTTCATGCAATCCAGCGCCCGCGTCACAGCGGCGGACGAAGCGCCCCCATCCACCGCCGCCCGCCTCGCCGCCTCCCTCGCCGCCTGGGTGACGAGTATCTTTGCGTTCATCATCAGGCCGAATTCGAGGATCCCGAACATGATAGTGAACAAAACGGAGGCCACCAGCACGAACTCAGTGGCTGCGCCGCCCTCTTCGCCGGTCCGCCGTTTAAAATCTTCTCGCGTTTCCGCCATCAGGCGCCCCAGTTCATCTGGCATTGGAGATTTGATCGATGATGCTGGTCAGTTTGTGGTTGAGCGCCGCCCCGAG
>JAHDPS010000276.1 GCA_018434225.1 Bacillota bacterium | reverse complement strand
GTCTGCTCGCCGTCCAGCGTCAGGGACAGGCTGATCAACGGCTTCTCGCCGATGGCTGCCTTGATATCGTCAGGGAGGTCTGATTTATCTCCGACGCCTATGGTGATTTCCGCTTTTTTGTCTTCCACGCCGGGGACGCCGGAAAGCATATCTGACGGGAGCGTGAGGCTGCCGGTATCGGTGTTGAGAGTCAGCGTGCCGCCGCCTGGAGTGGCAAGATTCGCTGCCGGCATTCCGACAGTGTAGCCTGTGACGCCCGGTACCGAGGGTATCGTGACTGTCACATTACCGCCCTGAGCGAGGTTCTGAGAGCTCGCGTCTACGGAGGCGGTTCCGGTATTCTTGTCAACCGTGACTGGAAGCGTCGCTCCGGCGCCGTTTCCTTCTTCCACGTTCGCCTCATAGCTCGGGGCAGTCGGCGTTAACGGCGTCGACGGAGTGCTGTCGCCTTTGTCGCGTCTATACGTCCATTTTGCGTAGAGGGTTGTGTTCCCTGTAACCGTATCAGTACTAAAGATCCAGGCGTTCACACAAGGCGTTTCTTTATACCAGCCGCAGAAAGTGTGGTCTAGCCATGCCGGCGCAGACGGCGCGGTTATGGTGGAACCTGACGCTACACCCGTTATGCTTGCTACTGAACTGCCGCCCTGAGAGTCGAACGCCACTGTGTATGTTACTACTGCTTCGGTTTCCGGAAATACAGCGGTTACTACGCCTGAATCAGCCGCATTGGTTACCGATGTGGCTTCGGCTACCGTGAAAAAGTTAGCTCCCACTCCACTCAAGGTATACCCTGATTTGGGCGCCAGCGTTATAGTCGCTGTATAGACCGTGCCGCCTGCGAAGACCGTATCGTCCGGGCTCCAGCTCACGGTTCCCGTATACTGAGCCGTTTCGGTTATCACGGATACAGGCGTTGCTCCCCTTACCGGCGCGGTTACTCCCGGAATGGCGGCGATGCTTGCTGCAACATCGCCGGAAGCCTCTGTCAGGGTAAAGTCCACAGTCGCGGTGCTTCCCACTGTGACAGTGACGTCGTTCACCGTCTTGCTGTTGTATCCCGCTTTGCTGGCGATGACGGTATAGCCCGATCCTGCCAGTACATCGGATATGGTATATGTTCCGTTGCTGGCTGTTGTTGCCGTATAGTTCTTACCGCCTGCACTGACGGTGACCGTGGCTCCTTCAATTGGGCTTCCGCTGCCCCCGCCGTCATTTACTGTGCCGCCTATACTGCCCGTTGCTGCCGGGTCAACCACGCAGGTCACGGTCCAGACCTGGGATGTGCTGTCCTGGGCAGTCACGGTATAGCTGACGGCGTTGGTGAAATCCTGCGCCGCGCCCGAGGCCGGGCTAATGCTGGCCTTGTCCGAAACCGTTATGGTCGGAGTCAGCGACGTCACAGCCGTGCCGCTTGGCATATGGAACTCCACGGTATGGTTGGTGGTGTCAATCGCTGACGACCCCGTCTGGTTCGGCACCGTAAAGCCGGTGATGTCTTTGGCGCTGCTCAGTACTACGGTAAAGGCATAGGCGGAGATCTTGCCAATAATCGGGCTGTTGCTGTAACCGGTGTTGATAGAGGTAGCATCCTGCCCATCGGTGGCCATGGCATAGAGAACATGAGTGCCCAGGGTAAGAGGAGGCAAGGTAACACCGGCGCTGCCTCCGCCGGGTGAAGCTTTCTGCCACGCGCCGGTCATGGTGTCCATCTGATGCCATATCTGCTGAACCGAAAGCGGATTCTTAGTCGCAGTACTGAAGGAAAAGTCCGGGGATTCGTTGGCAGTGACATGGCCCGGCAGAGAGGATATGGTCACCACAGGGTCAATTTCCTGTACCGCTTGTTCTTCGATTACCGTCACATAGCCGCTGTCATAATTGGCGACATAGATTTTGCTGGTGACCGGGTTTACCGCCACTCCGCGGGGAGATTCCCCCACCGCCACTGTGGCGGTAGAGTTGTCGGCGCCGTCTATCACCGTCACATGGCCGCTGCCCCTATTGGCAACATAGATTTTGTTGGTAGCCGGGTTTATCACTACTGCCCGGGGATCTGTACCCACAGCCACTGCGGTGGTGGTATTGTCGGCGCCGTCTATCACCGTCACATTGCCGCTGCCCCTATTGGTAACATAGAT
>JAHDPS010000038.1 GCA_018434225.1 Bacillota bacterium | reverse complement strand
GGTGTACGCCGGCCGGGTCATTTAGTTCAGCTCGCGGCCGGCGAGCGGGGCTCGAAGTGTGGCCGAGAAGCGTGTGGTTGACACGGCAAAAAGAGCGATGATAAGCTCGGGCTACGTTATTTCACGTTATTTTTCGATAGATGAGCCTGAGATAAGCCTGCTCACGGTGCTTCTCACTGTGGAAGACGCGTCAGAAAGACACGCCAGGAAAGGAAGATAGGTCGGGAAGGCGGGTATTGGATGAGGATAATCGTTTGCATCAAGCAAGTCCCGGACGCTTCCGAGGTAAGGATCGACCCCGATAACGGCACGCTGATCAGAGATGGAGTCCCCACCGTCGTCAACCCATTCGACCTACATGCCCTGGAAGAGGGGATACGTATCCGCGACAGAGTGGGCGGGACGGTCACGGCGATCAGTATGGGGCCGCCGCAGGCGAGGGACGCTCTACGCGACGCGATCGCGATGGGGGCCGACGATGCGGTACTCTTGAGCGACAGGAGGTTCGCAGGATCGGATACACTCGCGACTGCGTACGTGCTCGCAAGGGCGATACAGAAGATCAGCGGCGCGGATCTGGTTATTTGCGGCAAACAGTCGATAGATGGTGATACCGCGCAGGTGGGGCCCGGTATCGCGGAGGATCTCGACATCCCTCACGTCGCGTACGTGAAAAGAGTCGTTGAGATTGGCGGCGGTAGGATGAGGGTCGAGCGCACGGTCGAGGGAGGGGTGGAGATAATCGAATCCACGCTCCCCACACTGTTGACGGTAATGAAAGACATCAATCAGCCGCGGCTCCCCACGTTGAAGGGGATCATGCGCGCGAAGCGCACGGAGATCACCAAGTGGACGCTCGAGGACATAGAAGCGGACGAGGACAGGGTTGGACTCAAGGGCTCGCCCACCGAGGTCATGAGGATATTTGCGCCCGAGATTAGGCGACGGGGCGAGATCATCGAAGGAACCGTAGAAGAACAGATAGGCGCAGCTATTAGGAAACTTCGTGAAGCGCGCGTCGTATAGGAAGGGGGGGCTGGAGTGAGCGATATGGGGATACATGGGCACGTTCGCGCGCAAGGGAGCGCCCGCGCCCGGACATGCGCGTGTGAGCCTGTCCGGACGTGGAAGGACGAAAAACCGTGCGACAGGGGAGCAGCCGGCGACGTTTGGGTGTTCGCGGAACAGCGAGCCGGGAGAATGGCCGGCGTGGTGTTCGAACTACTTGGCGAGGGTAGAAAGCTCGCGAATGCCCTGGGCCGAAGACTGGCGGCCGTCGTGCTTTGCGGCACCGTGGCCCCGCCCGTCCAGGAATTAATCAGCTACGGGGCTGATGTAGTATATCTTGCGGACGATCCCCGCCTCGAGTACGTCCGTGACGAGCCATACGCGCTGGTATTGGATCGCATGGTGAAAAGATACAGGCCCGATATCGTTCTATTTGGCGCTACAGCCGTCGGGAGATCCCTGGCGCCGCGCCTCGCGGGGAGGTTGAAGACAGGTCTGACGGCCGATTGCACGGGACTTGCCATAGACCCGGAAACCGGCCTTCTGAAGCAGACCCTTCCGGCTTTCGGGGGCAATATCATGGCTACGATCATTTGCCGCAGGACCAGGCCTCAGATGGCGACGGTGAGACCGAAGGTGATGAAGAGGGCCGTCGCGGACCCTCTTAGGAGAGGCGAGGTGATTCGCTTCGATGTGGCCCCCCTTGCGATGAAGATCAGGACGAGCCTGATAGAGTTCGTCAAGGAGGTCACGGATACGGTGGGCATCGACGCGGCCGACATAGTCGTGTCGGGCGGCAGAGGCCTCGGCGGCGCGAGGAATTTCGGCATAATCGAGGATCTCGCCAGGTCGCTCAAGGCTGCGGTGGGGGCGTCGAGGGCCGCGGTTGACGCGGGGTGGGTGCCTTACTCTCATCAGGTGGGCCAGACGGGCAAGACTGTCTGCCCGAGGGTATACATAGCGGTCGGCATATCCGGCGCGATCCAGCATCTTGCAGGGATGCAGGGAGCCGACGTGATCATCGCCATCGACAAGAACCCGGACGCGCCGATATTTCGAGTGGCCGACCTCGGCATTGTCGGCGATCTTTTCGAAGTGGTGCCAGCCCTCACGGAGAAGATAAGGAAGGCTTCGGCTGGAGCGTGAATATCATCGGATCGGCGCGTAACGACGCGGGAGACAACGTGGACGCTCGTTTTCGCGGGTATTGCGATGGTAGTCTGACATATTAACCCATCGCGGACCGGAACAGGGATTGTCCGAGGCCACGGACCATCGTATGCTAGTTATGTCAAGGTGTGGCAAGATAGGCCCTGTTTACCTGGAGGTTTACGATGGGATCATTGTTGTCGTGTAGGTTATGGGGGTGGCCGGCAAAGTGAAGGTATCTCCGGGTTATCCCCGTTTGCGTCGTGGCCGCGCTGCTTGTTTGCTTTTTGCCGGGCGTGCTTTCGGGGTCTCTCGCGCGGGTGGCGTACGCGGACTCCAACACGATCCACGTAGTGAAGAAGGGCGAGACGCTGTCGGGTATCGCCAGGCGATACGGAACGAGCGTCAAGCAGATCCAGACCTGGAACGGCGTGAAGGGGACGCTCATAAGAATCGGTCAAAGGTTGATTGTTGGGAAGGGATCCGCTACGGTAGGCGGGTACGATCGGAGACTGCTCCACGTCGTGAAATCAGGAGAGACGCTGGAGGGCCTCGCGCACAGGTATGGGGTGACGCCTGCGGAGATAAGTGGTGTGAATCCCGGCAAGCGTGTCGTGGCGGGTACGACGTTGGTGATGCCGTACCCAACCGCGCGGGTACAACCCCTCCAGGGTGGTCCCGCCCTGCCACGCCGCCTGGTAGGCGGTTATTACGTGAAAGCCTCGGCAAACGACTCTCTCGCGTCGTGCACAGTCAAGCAGTACGGGGATTCCCTTGACCTGTTGATATTCGCGTCGCACAGAATACGCGCGGACGGTTCTGTTGACGGGACGCTGTATCCGGATCAAACGGAGGCCGCGGCCGTGCGCGGGGGCAACTGCCTGCTCATGTTCACTAACCTGAATGGCGGGCGGTTCGACCGAGGCCTGGTCCACACCGTCCTTAGGAATCCCGATCTAAGAAAACGCGCCGTCGCGAACATACTCGACGTCGTGGTCCGCGAAAAGGCCCTGGGCGCCGACATCGATTTCGAAAACGTTCCCCCAGAGGATAGGCGATATTTCTCGCAATTCATGCGGGAAATGGCTGAAGCGCTGCACCCGCGCGGCTTGATTGTCACGGCTTCTGTGCCGGCGAAACTGCGTGAGGACCCGTCGCAGGGTTGGTCGGGTGCTTTCGATTATCCCTTACTTGCGCAACTGTGTGATCTGGTCTTTGTCATGGCTTATGACCAGCACTATTCGACCGGGCACGCGGGACCGGTCGCGGGGATAGACTGGGTGAAAGCGGTGATCGATTACTCTACCACGGCGATCCCCGCGGAGAAGCTGGTAATTGGGGCGGCGGCGTACGGCTACGATTGGCAGGTGGGCAGGACGGGCGCCCGGGCGGTGCCCGCCTTCAAGGCCATAGAGATCGCGTCATCCAGGGGTATAGAGGTGGCCAGGCACTCCGAAGGCCGCGTTCCGTACTTCAACTACCGGGAGGGAGCCACCAACCGGATCATATATTTCGAGGACGCGGGCAGCCTCGCGTGCAAGATGGATCTGGTGGACGGCCTGGGACTTCGGGGGGTAGCCCTCTGGCGCCTCGGTTACGAAGACCCCGGGATCTGGAGCACCATCTCAAACCGACAGTGAGCCGATCGAGTTCCTCAGGGAGGATCCGGCGCGTGGCCGTAGAAAAATGGCTCCGTGTCCAGGAACGCTCAGCGTGAGGGATCCGGCCTTTTGAATGAATGGCGCTACTGGCTGGCGCTCGCGAAGGCATCCGGCCTTGGACCGCGTCGCTTCGGCATGCTGGTCGATACGTACGGTTCCCCTGAAGCCGTATACGGCCGCAGTGCGCAGGAGATCGCCGGGGTCGTTCATGTGCCGGCGAGTGTAGCGGCGGGCATACTGCGTAGCCTCCCCGGGCCCGCGGAAGATCGCGAGATCGACGCCGTCTTGGGCTCGAACGGCCGGCTGATAACCACCACATCGGATGAATACCCCCCTCTCCTCAAGACCATCTACGACCCCCCGCCGTTCCTGTACGCCCGCGGAAAATCATTGGGCGACATTGGACGGGGCGGTCCGTGCGGTCGTAGATTCCCCTGGATTTCCGTGGTGGGCAGCAGGAAATCCACCCCTTACGGCAAGAGCGTGGCGAGACGAATCTCTCATGAATTGTGCGCGTCGGGATGTGTCGTGGTGAGCGGGATGGCCGCGGGAGTGGATTCCTACGCTCACCGGGGCGCTCTGGATGCGGGCGGGGAGACCGTCGCGATTCTCGGCACCGGCATCGATGTCGCGTATCCACGTGAGAACGCGCGCTTGCTGGATGAGATATGCCGGTCCGGCGCCGTCCTTTCGGAATACGGGATGGGTGAGGGGCCGGCGCCATGGCATTTTCCGATGCGGAACAGGATCATCAGTGGTGTGTGCGAGGCCGTGGTTGTGGTGGAAGCTGGGGAGTCGAGCGGGGCGCTCATCACCGCCGACCTAGCGCTGGAACAGGGGCGCGAGGTGATGGCCGTTCCCGGTCCCGCGCGCGCCCCGTTGAGCAGGGGGACGAACCGCCTTATCAAGACGGGGGCGGCACTCGTGGAAGACGCGGAGGACGTGCTGGCGGTCATCGGGTTCCATTACGGTCCCGTTAGTGAGCAGCCGCCTGTTCCAGTCGGCATGGACCCCGCCGGGGAGGCGGTCATGATTATACTTGACAACGGCCCCCTCACTATCGATAGAATCTGTGAGGGTGCCGGGTTGCCCGCGTCAGTCGTCGCGCCTGTTCTGACGGAGCTCGAACTCAGAGGGATGGTCGAGAGGATGGCCGGCGCGGTATACTGCAAGCGCCGGTAGGCAGAATAACGAGCCGGAGGGGTTCAAGAATCAGATGACAAAACCTTTGATCATTGTGGAGTCGCCCGCGAAGGCAAAGACAATACAGAGTTTCCTCGGGAGACGTTTTGACGTCAAGGCATCCATGGGACATGTCAGGGATCTTCCGAGGAGCCAGTTCGGAGTCGATATAGAGAAGAATTTTCAGCCGAAATACATCACCATTCGCGGAAAGGGTGACGTGCTGAAGGAGCTCAAGGAGGGCGCCAAAAAGGCGTCCAGAGTATACCTCGCGACCGACCCCGATCGCGAGGGCGAGGCCATTTCCTGGCATCTCGCACATCTTCTCGGTCTGGATAGCGATGGCGGGAATCGTATCGAGTTCCACGAGATCACCAGGAAGGTGATAGAAGATGCGGTCAAATCGCCGAGGAAGATAGACATGGATCTCGTCAACGCCCAGCAAGCCCGAAGGATTCTCGACAGGGTGGTGGGCTACAAGCTGAGCCCGCTCCTCTGGCGCAAGGTGGGACCCGGCCTCAGCGCGGGTCGGGTGCAGTCGGTCGCCGTAAGGCTCATCTGCGACAGGGAGGCGGAGATAGAGCGTTTCGTTGCCGAGGAATACTGGACTCTTGAGGCTAGCTTGCGAAAGATCTCCGGAGATAAGGCCGCTTTCATCGCGAGGTACTACGGGTCGGGCGGACAGAAGCGGGAGCTGAAGAGCGGACCCGAGGTGGAGGAGATTGTCCGCCAGTTAGAGACCCAATCGTACTCCGTTCTCTCCGTCAAGAAGAAGGAGAGGCGGCGGATCCAACCGCTGCCATTCACTACGAGTACACTCCAGCAGGAGGCATCTAGAAGGCTTGGATTCACGGTCAAGCGAACGATGAGAACGGCGCAGCAGTTATACGAGGGCCTCAAGATGGGCACGCGCGAGACGGTGGGTCTCGTGACATACATCAGGACGGACTCAACCAGGGTGGGGGAGACTCCCAGGGCTGCGGCGCTTCAGTATGTGGAATCTCGTTTCGGCCGCGAGTATCTTGGGTTCGCGAGGAAGGAGGGGGGCCAGAAGGCCTTCGTGCAGGGCGCTCACGAAGGGATCCGGCCGACCTCCGTGGACAGGGAACCCGAAACGGTGAAGGCCCATCTCTTGAACGACCAATACAGGCTGTATCGGCTGGTCTGGGAGAGATTCGTGGCAAGCCAAATGGCTCCGGCCGTATACGATACGGTGACAGTGGACGTGTCGGCGGGGCCTCACCTGTTTCGCGCGACCGGTTCGACGCTGAAGTTCGCGGGCTTCACCAGGGTCTACGAGGAGACCAGTGACGACGAGGAAAGGGAAGGCGAACAACCGCTCCCGGATCTATCCGAGGGAGAGGCCCTGGAGATGAAGGGGCTGAAGGGAAAACAGCATTTCACGCAACCGCCTCCCAGGTATACTGAGGCCATGCTGGTAAAAACCCTTGAGGAGAATGGCATAGGTCGCCCCAGCACCTACGCCCCGATCATTGAGACGATTCAGGGCAGGGGCTACGTCCTTAAGGAGCGTAAGCGATTCAAACCCACCGATCTTGGCAGGGTCGTCGTGGATCTCCTGCGCCAACATTTCCCCAGCATCATAGATGTGGACTTCACCGCCGGGATGGAGCGCGCGCTTGACGAAGTGGAGTCCGGCGGCCGGGAGTGGCTGCATCTACTGGAGGACTTTTACGGGCCGTTCTCGCGAATGCTGGAAGCGGCCGACGAGAAGATCGAGAAGATCGAGCGACCGGAGGAGATAAGCGATGTCCGCTGCGAACTCTGCGGCCGCCAGATGGTCGTCAAACGCGGTCGCTTCGGCAAGTTTCTGGCGTGCCCCGGGTTCCCCGAATGTCGCAATACCAAGCCGATCACCAAGCCCACCGGGGTGAAGTGCCCCGTGTGCAACCTCGACATCGTGGCAAGGAAGTCGAAGAAAGGCCGAATATTCTATGGATGCAGCGGGTATCCCAAGTGCCAGTTCGTGTGTTGGGATAAGCCGTCAAAGGAAACGTGTCCGGAATGCGGGGCCTTCCTGGTGGAGAAGCGGTCAAAGGGGCGCGGCATCGAGTATCGCTGCTCAAGGGATGGCTGCAAGTACGCGAGGAAACCCGAGCGCCGCGCCGTTCGTCGAGCGAGGGGCAAGGATGGGACCTCAGTTGAAGGTTCTTCTCCCGCGGGGGGAGAAATTGAATTGTAGTTGCGCGGAATGTTCTGACTTGCTTGGAGCGTAGGATATTGCAGTGATCGGGGTGCTGTGCTAGTATTGAGTGGGCCATCAGGCAGGCGAAGGAGTCGGCGCGAGTGGACGGCAGCCTTGCGGAGGAGTTCGTAACTTACCTCGTTGCGGACAAAAAGGTGTCGCCAAATACAGTAGAGAGTTACAGTCGCGATCTGCAGCAATTCGCCGAATTTCTCCGTACCGTGGGCCGCGATATGGATAGGCCGGAGGAAATCGACTACTTGATCGTCCGGCAATTCATGTCATATATGGCGGGGAAGGGCTACTGCAAGCGGTCGATCGCGAGAAAGCAGGCGTGCCTGCGCACATTCTTCAAGTTCCTGTGTAAGGAAGAGCGTATTCCCAGGAATCCCGCGAAGGATGTCTCCACCCCGAAGATCGAGAAGAAACTGCCGCAGTTTCTCGAAGAGACCGAGGTAGAGGCGCTTCTTGCTCAGCCGGATGTGAGCACTGTGCTCGGTCTCCGGGACAAGGCCCTCCTGGAAATGCTCTATGCGGCGGGACTTCGCGTGGGCGAGATGACCGGCCTGAACGTGACAGACGTCGATTATTCCGCTGGATACGTCATCGTCATGGGCAAAGGCAGGAAGGAGCGGTTCGTCCCCGTGGGTTCGGACGCCATTGACGCATTGGGGAGGTATCTGGATGGCGCTCGTCCGCGGCTCGCTGTGAAGAGCGTCAGGCCGTGCAGGTCCCTGTTCCTCAACTTCCGCGGGGGGAGGCTTTCGGCCAGGAGCGTGGCGAGACTGCTCGATAAGTATGTCAAGATGGCCGCCACGAGAAAGCACGTAAGCCCCCATACCATACGCCATTCCTTTGCCACCCACCTGTTGGGAAGGGGTGCGGACCTGCGCTCAGTGCAGGAGATGCTCGGCCACGCCAGCATTTCCACGACTCAAATATACACGCACGTCACCCGTAAGAGGATGAAGGAGGTATACGACAGGTCGCACCCGCGGGCCTGAGAACCACCTGATTGGGGTGAGCCGCATGTTCATGGGGACCACGATTGTCGCCGTCCGCCGGGGCGGCAAGGCGGCAATGGCTGGGGACGGGCAGGTGACCCTGAGCGCTACCAACACCATAATGAAGCATTCGGCGAGGAAGATTCGCAGAATAGGCGGGGGGAAGGTCCTTGCGGGGTTCGCCGGCTCGGTCGCGGACTCATTCACTCTGTTCGAGAGGTTTGAGGCGAAACTATCGGAGAACAGGGGAAACCTGCAACGATCGGCGGTCGATCTCGCGAAGGAATGGCGGACTGACAGGGCGTTGAGGAGACTCGAGGCCCTGCTGGTTGTCATGGATGCCGCCAACCTTCTTGTCATATCCGGCAGCGGCGACGTCATAGAGCCCGACGACGCCGTCGCCGCGGTGGGATCGGGCGGTCCGTACGCTCTGGCCGCGGCCAGGGCCTTGCTGCGTTTCACGGATCTCTCTGCGGCCAGGGTCGCCGAAGAGGCTCTCATGGTGGCCTCGGAGATTTGCGTGTTTACCAATGACAGGGTTGTACTCGAGGAGATCGATTCGGAATGACGGCGCGACCGCGCCTGGGGGGTTGGGTGTATGGGTACCGGCGCTGATCCTGGCGACCTCACCCCTCGCCAGATAGTCGAAGAGATCGACAAATACGTGATTGGGCAGGCCAGAGCGAAGAGGTCCGTCGCCATAGCCTTGCGCAATCGTTACAGAAGACAGAATGTACCGGGCGAATTCAGGGAGGAGATCGCCCCCAAAAACATACTCATGATGGGGCCCACGGGCGTGGGAAAGACGGAGATCGCGCGCAGGGTGGCGAGGCTCGTCGACGCGCCTTTCGTGAAGGTGGAGGCCACCAAGTTCACGGAGGTTGGCTACGTGGGCCGAGACGTTGACGCGATGGTGAGGGACCTCGTGGAGACGTCCATAAGGATAGTGAAGGCCAAGCGAATGGAGGAGGTGAAGGAGAAGGCCGCCCTAAACGCCGAGGAACGCCTGCTGGACCTGCTTGCGCCGCTCCCCAGGAGGGAGACGGCCCGCAACCCGTTCGAGGCGATATTCGGAGGGCAAAGGGATCGCGAGCACGAAGAAGGTTACGAAGCCCGACTGGCCGAGGCTGAATCGGCCAGGGAAGACGTGCGCGCGAGGCTGGCGGGTGGCCTGATGGACGACCAGATCGTGG
>JAHDPS010000171.1 GCA_018434225.1 Bacillota bacterium | reverse complement strand
GCCATCCGCTGGCACATGAGTGCTTTCGACGTTGCGGTCCATTTCAATCACAAGGAGACTTTCAGGGATGCGGTCAGGCGGACACCCCTAGTTCCATTACTGATAACAGCGGACTATGAGGCCTCCACGATTGTGGAGGCAATGGGGACAGGGGAAGCGAGTGCTGAGCGACCGGCAATGAGACTGTCGGACGGGTGCGCATCCGGACTCTCGGAAGCTCTAGATTCTGCCAGGGCCGCTGCAACCCTATGGGCTGGCGACTGGAGCGTAAACGCTCGGTTGGCCTGGGTATATGGCATTCTTGTTGGCTGGGACAGGGCTTCGATGCGGGAACTTCAGGCCAAAGGCGTTCTAGATCCTGAGAACGTAGGGCGGCTGAAAAGACTGCGTACCGCAGTAGCGGCGGTTCAGGAAACGCGGTGAGGAGGCGAAGCCGTGACCGACAAGAAGATTGGGGAGCTGAGGGAATCTTGTGCGACAGAGCCTCAAGTGCTTGATGAGGTTGAGAGGCTGCAACGGCAACTTGCCATAGCTGATCGTGCCCTTCAAGAGATGTTGGCCGTTGCTACAGTTGATTTCTTCGAGCTTCACGAGGGAGCGGCAGATCGTGTCTGCCACCTGCGAGAGATAGCCGACAAAGCACTGACAGCACGGGAGTTAGGGTGAGACTATGGCGGGGACCATCTGGCCCCCGCTTCGTCCTTATCATTCCCTGATGATAACTGGGCCAATACTGGCCCATCTTCCTTTCAGTTACCAAACAGGTTTCCGGCTTCGTGAAGGCCAGGATCTCAATCCTGACATTAGCCCGGTTGCGTGACAACTGGGCCAACTACCTACCAAATAATGAGGAGGCGTATCGAGTGAGGACAAATGGAAAGGCTACGGGTCCCCTGCTCGTTCTCACAAACGAGACGGGAGCCACAATCAAGGTCCCTTTGGACGACTGCTGCAAGGGTCCCGGCCTGGGCGTGGTCAACATCTCAGTGGTGGATGGGATGGGCAACACCATCGTTCCAGACCACCGCTACCATTTCGACGTGCGGACTCCTGAATCGCTCAATCTCAACAACTACGTAGAGGAGCCCGGGGAACTCCCGAACCTGCCCGCGTTCCTACAGGTGGAGCCCTACCAGCAGCCGGGGAACAACCTGATTGCCGCATCGAGGAGGCTTGCGGATGACCTTCCGCGAGTGTGCCCCAGGTGTGGAGGTCCTCTGCATCTGAGGCTCATCGAAGCGCGGGACATCTTCTATCCGGTCCTTCCGGACGGTGGCGTCGCCGACGCGTTTGACCCCAGTCTCACCTGGCGGGACGATGTGGACGGTGAGATTGCGCTCGTCTGCCTAGAAGACGACTGCGGGTGGGAGAGTGGTTTTGTAGTCTACGTAGGCGAGGAGGTGCCCCTTGTACTCAAGGGAGGTGCCGCGAATGGCGAAGAGGCTTGAAGTGGGGTACGTTAACCGGTCGATTGTATGCGATCCCAGCGGGCCTCAGGACTTCTTTGACTGCATGGAGATCTTTCTCCCACGGGGGATGAAGGAGTCGTTCCGGGAAGCGGAGGCTGTGAAAGATCAGAAGGATGTCATCAACTTTGAAGTCATCCCCTACCTCAGAAAGATTGCCCCGGAAGGCTGCACCTTCGCCCGGAACCCGTTTTACATTGACTGTGCGGACTGGGGCTTCTGGCGAATCGCCATGCCCCTGCCGGAGATTCAGGTGCAGTCCGCCGGGATCGCCGAAATCGGAACTGCTGGCCGTTGGTTTGATCCCATTTGGGCGCCAGTCATATCTCTGCCCAACGGAAAGACGGAGCGGCTCTGCTATCACAAGCATTTGAAGCCAGAAGCCGCTCGAAAGTGCGGGGAAAAGGCGCTGCGGCTGCGGCTGAAACCGTTCCAGCGTCAGGCGGGGCAAGGGGCCCGCATACAGGGCCACATAACCAAACCGCTCGATCTCGCCGCCCTGTGGGAGTTGCAGCGGATCGGCAAGGTTGAAGACATCAGAGTGCATCACATAGAGAGACTGCTTCGCCTTGTGCACGACAGGTTGTACCTGATCAGAAGGGTTAAGCACAAGACGGAGGAACAGCGCCTCTTAGATCGCATCCGCCTGTACCTCCACCTTGCCCTATTGGACATGGAGAAGGTTGATCACCATGGAAAGCGCTGGCTAGTCGTGGTTGATGATACATCGCACAGTGCTTCCGAAGATAGTCTTCTGTTGCCGTCAGTCCTAGCGGATAGTGCCGAAGAGGCGTGTACGGCCGCAGAGCACCGGTACCACACGACAAACAAGATGGCCGGCGCGAGGGTCCTGGCCGCTTGGGATTCAGAGTGCATGGCCAGCCTGGCGGCTACTATGCTGGCGGAGACCCCGTTCTTTGCTGCTGTTACAGGTTCCGTAGGTTCCGACGGGACGGTATCTTCCCGGGACCTATTACCTGAGGAGGGTGGCGATCAAGATGAGTCCGATGAGTGAAACGCCTTCGACCAGTCGAGAAGCGAGGAGGCGGATTGCCCGCCACTTCAAGGGGCGGCTAAGGCCGCACCCTAGCATTAGGAGGGCGTTCTCGATACTCGCCGCCCTCATCAAGCAGGAGGATGCCGAGTATGTGCGCGACATGTATGTGGTCCCGCACGACGCTTGTGTCCCTGACGGGTATGGGGACGACGATCTTTCCGGGGCCATCGTAGACAAGTTCTACTGGTGGTACCGGGGGGTGGCCGATGTTGTTGCCGCAGATGCCGGGCTGAGGCCCCTGGACCTCTCGGTTGTGGTTCAGCCATCCTGGGAGGACGAGTCCGGGATTGTGCTGATGTACTCGCGCAGGATCGTGCTCATGTACGAGTGGATTAAAGCGTGGCGCTTCGGCGGGCGCGGCTCGCTCGGCTCTGTTCTGAGGGATCTCCAGAGAGACTATGACTACCTCTCGAAGGAGCTCGAGGATGCTATAGTCGAGCATCCGAACGCCAAACCGACGCTTGTGTACAATTCCTAAACACACGTCCAGTCCTGACCCGCGGAAGCAATCCGAGTCCGGCGGTTCCAGTGGAGGTGGAGGCGTTGAACGATCCGACCCTTGGAAAGGCCGTGTATCTCGGCTGCCCGCACTGCGGGCAGCCGGCCTGTTTCATCTTCATCTTCGAGTTTGACGATGAAGCAGGCCGCGCGGAGTGCCAGAACAATATGAACCTGCTGGCATCCGGCAATGTAGCGTGCTCACACTGTGGAGCCTCACTCCAACCGCTCGGGGAGACGAAGTTTCAACACCTTAGTTAGGAGGGTGCCCGATGGATGTGCCCGTGTTGGGCGTCATACAACCCAGGCGCGACGGGGGAAGTGTTTACTGCTTCGAGGTACCCGTGGAGGTCCAAGAATTCTACGGAGCGTCGCCGAAAAGCATCAATGTCGTCATCCCCTCCGACAGCGAGAAGTCCGTATTCTACTCCAAGGTCGCCGAGGACCCTGAGGGTAACCTCGCGACGGAGTACCATGTCGCAGTGGTCATCCCTGAAGTAAGGGACATCGGCGTGTACCTGGTTGCACTCGACGAGCAGGACTTCGAGCCCCTACAGGAGAGGCTGCGGTTCCTTCAGGCCGCCTGTGGCGGCATTGCGTTCAAGAACCTTGGTCTGAGGCTCGTCGTGAGAGCAGAGGACAATCGAGGGGCAGTCTCGCTGAAGCCAAGCTGCTCCTTCGTGGAGACACTGCTGCTTGCTAAGTTTCCCGAACTGCGGGGGAGACTGCTCCAGGCCCCTGGGAATGCGCCGGCTCCCGAGAAGGTTGCCGACAAGGCACCGGAGGAGGTCAAGGGCCACGGCAAGGTCGTGGTCATGCCTGCAAAGGCAAATGCCGATGAGACTCTGTTTGAGGTCCTTGCGCCCGGTGAAGTCGAAGAGAAAGCCGGACGATCTTTTGCGGCCATCCGCGCGAAGGTTTTGGCGGGCGCCGACGAGGGGAAGGAGTACTTTGTCTGGGCGAAGCCGACCGATACTCGCTCGGTGAGTATCATCATGTGCCTGCAGCCGGGCTCGAGGTTCACCGCTCGCGTTGCGGACAGGAAGGATAACGGTCTTCTCGTCGAGTGTGTGGCCGAAAAGATCGAGAAGGGCCAGGGGGTGAAAGCCCAGTGAAGTTCCCGTTTGCGATAGACGGGAACCTTGCTGAGGCGTTCCCGTTCGATCTGCCTGAAGGCAAGGAAACCGTGTGGTCGTATAGCCGGCTTCACAAGTTCGAGCAGTGCCCGTACCGCTACTGGCTCACATACGAGAAGATGCCTCGGATTTCGGAGCTCGAGGCGCAGGCTCCCGAGGAAGGCAAGGCCGTCCATGAGGTCATCCACGGCGCCCTTACGAAGAAGGGGGACTTGAAAAGCCTGGCGGAACACGCGGTGAGCCAAAGCCCTCTTCTTGACGAGGAGAACGTGGACGATGTCCTTGAGATGGCCCGGGCTTTCCTCGACAAGTTCTCTCCCAGCGGTGAGCTGCTATCTGAACAGCATTATGAAGCCCAGATAGACGGAACCTGGATGCAGGTCTATATAGACCTGCTGGAGGTGATGCCGCATGCTGTTCGGATCACCGACTTCAAGACCGACCGGGAGAAATGGAAACCCAGTGAGCGGAAACAGCTTCCGCTCTACGCGGGAATAGTTGAGGAACACTTCAAGAAGCCAGTTGTAATTCGCAACTGGTTTGTCCGGAGCAAGAGGAAACCTGCCCTTGAAGAGGACGCTACCCCGGGGATGATCGCGGAGGCGAAGACCTGGCTAAAAGATACTGTCTCCGCAATTGAGTCCTGCCGGGTCTTGGGGGAGGAGGCGTTCTCCCCAAGGCCTGGCGGGCACTGCAAATCCTGTGGCGCTGGCCTGGCATGCCTCGGCTTCGAGCAACGCCAGGTCCATACTACCGACGAAGCGGTAGCGCTTGCGTCCGCGGTCTTGAGAATAGAGGCCGCGAAGAACATCGCCATGGGAATGCTGAAGGGTTGGGTCAACCGAAACGGGCAGCACGTCAGAGTTGCGGATGAGTACTTCGGCTACTACCTGAACGATTCCGTAAAGGTGGGCGATATCGAGAAGTTTGTCAGGGCCCTCGAGTCTGCCGGCACCGAGCCTTGGAAGTATCTCTCCGTGCTCGGCGCAAAGCTGAAGACGGACTATGAGACCCTGAAGCCACTCCTGAAAGGCATCGCTTCTCCTCAGAAGAAACCGGTGTTTACCCACAAGGACAGCTTGCCCACCGGAAAGGGCGCGGCTGACGAGTCAGCCGAGAAAGCCAGTTGATGTGTTGAGAGGGGGATCTCGCATGCCCAGAACTGAGGAACGATTTGCGGCCGTGTTTGCCGACTTGGCCGGCTGCAAGGTTGGCCCAGTCAAGAGACTGGCAAAGAAGACAATCGAGGAACTGAACGTATCCCATGTCGTGTCGTACGATTCCTTCACAGACACCATCACGGGCGAATCTGGAGATATCGAGGCGGTATGGGAGAAGATGAAGCTGGGTGGTACGAGGCGGATGCTCGCGCATCCGCAGGCGGCGTAATGGATAGAGCCGCTTCAAGGAGCCGAGGCCCTTCTGCGGTACGATTACTCGTCGCCGTAGCGATGAAACGTACCGCGAGGGCCCTGAGAGGCAAGGAAACGTGGCCCAGGGCGCATCACGCGTGGAGACTGGCGGCCAGAATGGTCGTCCGGCGTATGCTTAGGCCCTAGATCCAAGCGGGGGATGACCTCCCCTGCCGCACTCATACTGCAACAGATAGTACGATTCCGCGCCTTTCGGGACGCGGTTTTTCTTACTGACGCTGCTCAGCGTTTGACTCCGGTCTGGCATGATCGGACTGGACATAATCACTCTATGGCGGCCCGGCCGGCGCACGGCTGGGCTTTGTCACAACATCAGCGGGGAGGTGGGAGATAGGTGAGTCAACAGACAGAGCATCAGCGGGCCTCAACTGAAATTGGTACCGTCCAGGCCGGAAAGTCCTCGGCCATTGTGGTCAACAAGACTACGAACGAGAACGGCGAGGTCTTCATTGATGTTAGGGTTAAGGCGTTCAACAAGGAAACACAGGCCTGGTGCATGACCAAGAAGGGGCTGTTCATGTCGCCGGACGTGTTCAACCAGGTCAGGACGATTCTGAACGGGATAGAGGTTTGATAGGGCCTCCATCTGACAATAATCCATCCACAGTCAGGACCTCCATCCAACTCCTTTTCCGGCGTGATGCTTGCGATCACGCCGAGACACGGCGATTGAGTCTAGACGAAGCCTTGTCGAGCGTCAGAGTGTTCGAGATTGCCGAGTCAATGAGGCAGAGTGAAGTCTGCCCCCGGTGTAACCAACCCATGTCACTCACTGGTTTTGAGATGTGTACAAAACCCTCAAGCGAAGGTGGGATAAGGAATGTTTGGTTATGGAGCAACATGCGTGCTTCTGAGCACGACTGCCAGGGTGGCGACCGGCGAGAACCCGGCTAAGCGAGTGCGGAGCATCCGCGCCCGCTATATGAGACGAGTGGCCGCACAAAAGGTCGAGCGTTATGGCTACGACCGAATGGCGGCGGTGAAGCCGCATCGAAAGGGGTCGAGCTGATTGGCAAACTACATTGCCAAATGCAGAAGCAACTACTTCCGAGTCAAGGACCGAGAGGCCTTCAATCGGTTCTGTGAGGAAAACGACCTCGAGGCCTTCGAGGATTGTCAGTCCGGCCAAGTCGGCTTCCTCTGTTATGGTAACGTCCCGCCTGGGGCGAACATCAGGAGGTCGGACGGCATCATCGAAGAGCGCGAGTTCTTCTCAGTGCTTGCGACCCATCTCAAACGCGGGTCGGTCGCAATCGTCATGGAGGTCGGCTCGGAGGAGTTCCGCTATTTAGCCGGTGAAGGCATCGCGGTCAATTCGACGGGACGAACCGTCTCGATTGATCTTGGAAGCGAGATTCACCGCCTAGCGAAGCGCCTCACATCCTGCAAGATAACACCGTGCCAATACTAAAGGAGGGGCTCGGATGTATGCGCGTAAGGTGCGGTGGAGCCGCGAGCATGTGGATTGGTACTCCCGTGGAAAAGATGGAGAGTACCACAAAGTCTATTGCGACCTGCGGGGCTCAATGGACCGCTGCACCGCTCCATGTACCTTCAAAAAGGCCCCGGGTGTGTGCGCCAAGGTGCCTAATCACATCTCTGAGGCTATCGATTTCGCGAATCACGCGATTTCCTGATCGGCGAAAGGGGCAGTCCTTCAGGATTGTCCCTTTCGCTTCGGACTAATTTCATGCTTTCTTTCATCGAGTCAAGCCTGCACTTTTTCTTAGTTAGCCAACCTGTTGGACGCGATCTGACGGGTCGTTTTTCACTGACGGGACCGGGCACAACAGATGCCTGGGACTTCATACCTCCAACTCCCAAACTGCGGGCCTACCCAGGCCCGTTTCCTGTTGGACAGATTTGAAACCTAAGATTGAAACCCAAGAAAGGAGACTGGGCATGGGCTGGACAGTGACACACAAGACGCCTGGGACAAGCGTGAGGGCTTTCTTTGAAGACGAATTCCACAGTGATTGGCCGGATGGTCGCATTGGCCGCGTGATTGATTGCGCGGCGTTCTTGCACGAGGCCTATGTTGCTTTCGAGGTGACCTATCCTGATGGCCGTCGTAAGGAAGTCAGCGCCATCGTATGCCTTTTGAAGCAGGGCCAAAGCGCTTACTACAACAACTTCGGTTACAAGGACATGTCGGAAGACATGGGGCCTATTGCCTCCAATTGTCCGGAGCGCATACTGAACCTGCTTACCCCAACCGACAACAAATACGCGCTTAGCTGGCGCAAGCGATGCCGGGATAACATCGAGCGGCGGAGGGGTAGAGTTCCCCTGCGGAAGGGCGTAGTGATTCGATTCGGAGAGAGGCTCGCTTTTCCAGGTGCTGGCTACGAGGACACCTTTCGCGTCCTTGACGCGAAGAAACTGGTGTTTTCCGACGTATCTGGCACAAGGCGCTTCAAGTTGACTAAACATGTCTTGCACGATGAACCATGGCAGGTTGTGAACCTGTAGAACGGTGGGGCACTTTACGTTGGCAGCGGGCTGGATTTCCAGCTCGCTGGCCTATTAAGGAGGCCGGGCGGTGTTCCAAATACATCGAGCGAACGAGTTGCCGGCCAAGTACCGGGCCTGGCTAAGAGAGTATGGAGTCACTGAAGACATGCCGCTTGACAAGGTGTATGAGTTGGCGGTCAGGGTACGCCTGAGAAGGCTCGCGTCTGGTGCGCCGGGAGTAAAGTGCAAGACTCAAGGCCTGCGCCGCCAGACGGATATCGAGGTGCTCAGCGATCTCGTTGGGCTCCTGCGTCCGCTCTATGCAGCGTTAGAACCCAGGCGGCATCTGAAGCAAATGGCCGCAAGCAATCTGTCCGCGGGGTAACACCGTGTTCTGGAGGCGACTGGGGAT
>JAHDPS010000309.1 GCA_018434225.1 Bacillota bacterium | reverse complement strand
GCATACTGGATGAAGTCCTCTCGCGTCGTGGAGTCCTTGGCGACCATTTTGTCCATTTCAGCGGGACTACCGGCATTCTTGATGAACGCCGCCATCATGTCGGCGGCTTCCTGCGCATCCCCACCATGGGGCCTGAACTGATTGATCTGGATTTCCTTAGTATAATCATGGATGGAGGGCAGCTCGAGCGCCTGAGCGGATACCAGGCCGACGACCGAAAAGAGGAACACCGCACACAAGACCACCAGAACGGGAAAACGCCCTTTCATGTTACACCTCCTGATTCTTCGGATTGCCAGATGCTGGCTGATACAATTCTACTTTTCCATGTCAGAATAATCAATAATAATCGAGCCGGATCTGCCCGCGATTGCTCCCCCGTTCACGCTACAGGGCACCGCGCGCCACTGTCATTCCGGCCGGCTCACATTCCGATCGACTTTGCGCAGCCGCGCAGTTCGAGTATAATATTGTTCTATGCTGACGTTCTTGAGCCAACATTCGCCTTGGCGGCGGACAGGAGTGATCCTGTAGTGGCCCGGCTTCTCAGATACATTAAACCATTCGCGCCGATGGTGGCCGCTGTCATCATCCTGGTGTTCCTTCAGTCCCTCGCGGACTTGAACCTGCCCACCCTCATGGCGGACATCGTCAATGAGGGAATAGCGGCGGGAGATTCGAACTTCATCTGGAGAACCGGTGCAATCATGCTGACAGTGGCGCTGGGCGGAGCGGCCTGCGCCGTCGTCTCGGGCTATCTATCGGCGAGAATCTCAGCGGGATTCGGGAGGGACCTGCGAAGCAGGGTATTCGCCCACGTGGAATCGTTTTCGCTGCACGAGTTCGATAGGATAGGCACCGCTTCCCTCATCACCCGCACCACAAACGACATCACTCAGATCCAGATGGTCGTGCTCGTCATGTTGAGGATGGTCGTGATGGCCCCGATGATGTGCGTCGGCGGGATCGTCATGGCGGTGATAAGGAACGGGAGGCTGTCGTTGGTGTTCGCCGGGGCCCTGCCGGTGCTCTCCGTCATCATAGCGGCCGCCATCACCAGGGGGATACCCCTGTTCGACGCAATGCAGAAGAAGATCGATCGCCTGAATCTTGTAGTGCGCGAATCTCTCACCGGCTTCCTTGTCATCCGCGCCTTCAATCGATCGGACAGCGAGGCCGCGCGCTTCGATGAGGCGAATCGCGACCTCACGAACACCGCCATCAGAGTCAACCGGATACTCGCCGGACTGATGCCAGTCACTATGCTTGTGATGAACCTCACCACGATCGCCATCATCTGGGCCGGAAGCCGCTTCGTCGACGCCGGCAGCCTTCAGGTCGGCGACATGATGGCGTTCATCCAGTACGCCATGCAGATCATGTGGTCGCTCGTCATGGTCTCCTCTATATTCGTCATGCTGCCGAGGGCATCAGCCTCGGCGAACAGGGTAAACGAGGTTCTCAACAGCGTCCCGGGGATAATGGATGCGGATAACCCGGAGACGGCCGGGACTGTCAACGGGCGCCTGGAGTTCCGCGACGTCACCTTCAGGTACCCCGGCGCCGAGGAGCCCGCGCTGAACGGGATATCCTTCGAGGCGAATCCCGGCGAGGTGACGGCGATCACGGGCAAGACGGGCTCGGGCAAGTCAACGCTTGTGAACCTCATCCCGCGATTCTACGACGTCGACGACGGCGACATATTGTTGGGCGGCGTCGATATCCGCCGGATGAAGCAGGAGGATCTGCGCGCGAGGATAGGGATGGTTCCGCAGAAGGCCGTGCTCTTTACGGGGACGATCGCGGACAATATTCGGTTCGGCAAGGAGGACGCAAGCGACGGAGAGGTCAGGCGCGCCGCCGAGATCGCCCAGGCCGTCGAGTTCGTAGACGAAATGGAGGACGGGTTCGATTCCGCTATCGCCCGAGGCGGCACGAACGTCTCCGGCGGCCAGAAGCAGAGGCTCTCGATAGCGCGCGCCCTGGTCAGGAGGCCCGACATATATGTGTTCGACGATAGTTTCAGCGCCCTCGACTTCAAGACAGACTCGCGGTTGCGAGCCGGCTTGAAGGCCGAAACCAGGGGCGCGACAGTACTGATCGTGGCCCAGCGCGTGAGCACGATTGCGGACGCGGACAGGATCATCGTCCTGGACGAAGGCAGGGTCGTTGGAAACGGCAGGCACAAAGACCTGATGAGAACGTGCGACGTTTACCGTCAAATCGTCTCTTCGCAGCTGTCGGAGGAGGAAATCGCGTGAGCCAACGGGAGCAAAGGCACATGCCCATGGGGCGGGGCGGCCCGGGCATGGCCATAGGCCGGCCCGTCGAAAAGGCCAGGGATTTCGGAGGCACGCTCAAGAGGCTGGTGAGATACCTGAGGCCGATGGAGCTCCAGATGCTTGCCGTCCTGCTCTTCGCGGTCTTGAGCGCCCTGTTCAGCACCGCGGGCCCCAAGATAATGGGGAAGGCGACTACCAAGCTGTTCGAGGGTGCCATGGCGAAGATGGCCCGGATCCCGGGGGCGGCCATCGACCTTGGGTACATCGGCCGCATACTGGCTACGCTCGCCGGCCTATACGTCCTCAGCACGGTTTTCGCTTACATCCAGCACTATCTGATGGCCGGCGTGGCGCAGAAGACCGTGTATGGGATGCGCCGGGACGTGAACGCGAAACTGAATCGCCTGCCCTTACGCTTTTTCGATTCGCGGACTCACGGCGAGATCTTGAGCAGGGTCACGAACGACATAGACAACATCAGCACGACGCTCCAACAGAGCTTGACGCAACTGATCACCGCGGCCGTGACGATCGTGGGCGTGATCGTCATGATGTTCACGATCAGTCCGGCGCTGACCCTCGTCACGCTGGTTACGTTACCGCTGTCGGTCATGGTCACGTCTGGGGTGGCCGGTCGCTCGCAAAGGTACTTCGCCGGCCAGCAAAAGACGCTGGGAGAACTAAACGGCCACGTGGAGGAGATGTACTCGGGCCACAGGATCGTCAAGGCGTTCGGGCGCGAGCGCGCGTCCATCGAGCGGTTCAACGAGGCCAACGACAGGCTGTACGAATACGCCTGGAAGGCGCAGTTCGTCTCGGGAGCGATCATGCCGCTGATGGGATTCATCAATAACCTGGGCTTCGCGATCGTGTGCGTCGCGGGCGGGATATTCGTCATCAGGCGCTCCATGGAATTGGGTGACGTACAGGCGTTCATCAACTATTCGAGGCAGTTCACCCATCCCATAATACAGACCGCGAGCATCGCCAACATAATCCAGTCGACTGTGGCCTCGGCCGAGCGCGTTTTCGAGATCCTGGACGAAACCGAGGAGATCCCGGATCCGGCGGAGCCCGCGATCCTTGAATCGCCGGCCGGCGAGGTAAGGTTCGAGGACGTCCAATTCGGCTACAAAGATGGCTCCGTCCTTATCGACAATATGAACATCGACGTGAGGCGCGGTCAGACGGTCGCGATAGTCGGCCCGACGGGGGCGGGCAAGACCACCCTGGTCAACCTGCTCATGCGCTTCTACGAGATCGCGGGCGGGAAGATCACTATCGACGGGATCGACATCAGGGACTTCCGTCGCGGCGACCTGCGAACCATGTTCGGGATGGTCCTCCAGGACACCTGGCTCTTCAGCGGCACAATAAAGGATAACATCGCGTACGGCCGCGACGGCGCCACCGACCAGGAGATAATCGCCGCGGCGAAGGCAGCGCGCGCGCATCACTTCATCAGGACTCTTCCGAATGGGTACGACACAGTCCTCAACGAGGAGGGCGCCAACATATCGCAAGGGCAAATGCAACTCCTGACCATAGCGCGGGCGATCCTCGCCGACCCCGCGATCCTGATACTGGATGAGGCGACCAGCAGCGTCGACACGCTCACCGAGATGGAGATCCAGAGGGCGATGAAGAACCTGATGCGCGGCAGGACCAGTTTC
>JAHDPS010000328.1 GCA_018434225.1 Bacillota bacterium | reverse complement strand
CCCCCCCCCCCCCCCCCCCCCCGATCTCCTGGTCGCGCCCGGTAGGCTTGGAGCCGGCCTACCCCTGTACCGGGCCGGATATCGCATGTGTGGGTTCCGCCGACAGATCTGTCTCACCAGTTCTTACTGGTGTGATCTCCAGTCGGCTGGGAGGCGTGAAGTCTGCTGACGGTCGCTCGGTCGCGCGGGAACCGAGGCATCCGGCAGGCGAGGCCGATGGCGCTAGCGCTCCGTGGCTGTCCTCCCCGTTTTGTGAATGCTCTTCTTGAGGATGCTCTTTATTGACTTACCATCACCTGGGTGCTACTATTGTACCGGAACACTTAAATACTTATTTATATGTTTAGTAAGGAGCGACGGGGTATGGATTCAACCGGCAAGGTTGCATCAGATATTTGCGACGTCTACTGCTTCGATCCAAAAAAAGTGGAGCGCCTTCGACCGCAGTTGGCCGGGGTATGCGGCCTCGGGGACCTGTTCCGCGTATTGGGGGACGAGACGCGGGCTAAGATAGCGTACGCCCTTTCGCGGGAGGAACTATGCGTCTGCGACGTAGCCACTCTTCTGGGTATGTCCGTCCCCGCGATATCCTACCACCTCCGATTGTTGCGAACTACTAGATTGGTGAGATACCGGCGTGAGGGCAAGAAGGTGTACTATTCGCTGGATGATTCGCACGTGATCAACCTGATTAACGAGGCGGTTTCACACCTCCAGGAGGAGGGCGCCAAATAGTGGATGCGTCCGGTAACGAAAAAAGGAAGTGTACACACGAGTGTTGCAACCACCAGGAGGCCGCGGGACGCGCAGGCGCCCCGCGGGCCTATCTGCCGGCGCGCCTGTCAGCGGCGGTGTCGGGGGCGGCGTTCGCCATCTCCTTGTTCGCGGCGATATCTGACGCTCCACGCGCGGCCGTTATGGCGCTGCAGGGGATCGCCATAATCTCCGGCGGCTCGGGAGTGGCCCGGGAGGCATGGGTATCGCTCCGCGACCGACGAATGGACATGAACGTGTTGATGAGCTTCACCGTGATAGGAGCAATCGCGATCGGAGAATGGGCCGAAGCGGCGGCCATCGCGTTCCTGTTCTCAGTATCGGAACTGCTCGAATCGAGCACGGTCTCACGCGCTCGCCGCTCCTTAGGCGCTCTCCTGGATGTGACGCCTCGCGAGGCCTCGTTGCTTAAAGAAGACGCGTGGGTCAGGGTATCGTCTGAGACCCTCAAGCCCGGCGATGTCATTCTCGTCAAGCCCGGCGAGAGAATCGCAGCCGATGGCACGGTGCTGAACGGGAGATCCGCCGTGGATCAATCGGCGATCACCGGGGAATCCCTCCCCGCGGACAAGGCACGTGGCGATGGCGTGTTCGCGGGGAGTATCAACGGGGAGGGCGCCCTTGAGATATCCGTATCGAGACCGCACGGTGACACGACGCTCGCCAGGATCATTCGTCTCGTTCGCGAGGCTGAGGAACGGAAGGCCCCCGTCCAGAGATTCGTCGACGAGTTCGCGCGCAGATACACCCCCCTCGTCATCGGCGCCGCAGCTTTGGTTGCCTTCGTGCCTCCTTTGGTTGGGGGCGGACAGGCCGGATACTGGTTCTACCGGGGGCTCGCGCTGCTCGCCGCATCCTGCCCGTGCGCGCTCGTGGTATCGACTCCCATGTCCATGGTCTCGGCGATGACAGGTGCCGCTCGCCAGGGCGTACTTGTGAAGGGCGGCGCTCATCTTGAGGCCCTTGGCAGAACGAGGGCGTTCGCCTTCGACAAGACGGGAACCCTAACCATCGGCCTTCTCACCGTTTCCCGTGTGATGTCATTCGGCGACTTCAATGACGAGAAGGTCGTGTCGTACGCCGGCGGGATCGAGAGCAGGTCGGAGCACCCAGTGGCCCGGGCGATCCTGGCCGAGGCGGATCGGAGGGGAATCGGCCTCAAGAACACGGGGGGGTTTGCATCCATACCGGGCATGGGGGCGCGCGCCTTGATAGACGGGCGCACGTACTATCTTGGTAACCCCGCGTTGTTCGAGCGGGCGGACATCGATGTGAGCATGGCGCGTGTTCTGTTGGACGAGGCCCTGGAGATTGGCGGGACTGTGACCCTGCTGGGGGTCGCTCCTTCAGGGGTGAATGACGGTGGGCTGCTTGGTGCCATTATCCTACGAGACGCTCTGCGACCCCGAAGCGCCGGCACGGTGGCCGAACTCCGGTCGTTGGGCATCGAGCACGTGGTGATGCTGACGGGCGACAACCGGGGCGCGGCTATCTCCACTGGG
>JAHDPS010000043.1 GCA_018434225.1 Bacillota bacterium | reverse complement strand
GGGCATGGCCGTGGCCATCGTGACGACGTTCTATGGTGCCGTGCTCTCCAACCTCGTCTTCATCCCGGTGGCCAACAGGCTTAAGGTGAGGACGGGCGAGGAGATCCTCCTCAAGGAGGTCATTATCGAGGGTATACTCTCGATCCAATCCGGGGACAACCCCAGGATCGTCGAGGAGAAGCTGAAGTCTTTCCTTGCCCCCAAGCTTCGGAGGAGCCGTAAACGCGAGGTTGAGGGAGAGGTGGTGGAGAGTGGCCAGGCGGCGGAGAGGTAGCGGGTCATCGGGGTCGGCCCCGGCGTCCTGGTTGTGCACGTACGGCGACATGATGTCGCTGTTGCTCACCTTCTTCATCCTGCTGTTCTCTCTGTCCACTCTGAGCGAGAACAAGTTCCAGATGGCGAGGGCGTCGCTGGCTGCGGCGTTCGGCGCGGTCCTTGACGGCGGCCCTGTAGTAATCGGTGAGGGGACAAGCCCCGAGGAGATCGAGGCGATCCTGGATGAAATAGAAAAACAGGACTTCCAGCAGTTTGAGGAGGTCAGGGTTGCGCTGATGCAGTTCATAGAGAAAGAGGGACTTCGAGGGCAGATAGAGGTGACTGACGACTCGCGCGGGCTGGTCGTGCGATTCGCCGACTCGGTGTTGTTCGATCTGGGGCGCGCGGATCTGCGTCCCGACTCCAGGATGATTTTGGACAAGGTGGCGGGGCTCATCCAAATCATCCCCAATCACGTGAGGGTGGAGGGGCATACGGATGACCTGAAGATCAACACGGAGAAATTCCCGTCCAACTGGGAACTGTCCACCGGGCGGGCCGCGGCGGTAGTGAGGCACTTCATCGAACGGCACAACCTGCCGCCGACGAGGCTGTCGGCGGCTGGATACGGCGAATACAGGCCGATTGCACCGAATGACGGAGAGGCGAATCGAAGGAAGAACAGGCGGGTGGACATAGTGATTCTCAGGCTCAACGCGTCACGTTCGGAGCCGCAGTCAGGGGGGACGTGGTAGGTGAAGAAGCCGGTGCTCAAGATAGCCATGCTGATCCTCCTCGTGGTGCTCATTGCCGGAGGGGTGGCGGCTGGGGCCGTGTACTTGATGACAAGGAGGACCGAGAGCCCGAAGGTTGCGAAGGCTCCGAACAAGGGCATGTACCTGGCGGGGGATTTCACCACCAACCTCGTGGGGGATAACGGTAAGAACAGGTTCCTGCGCGCCAAGATCGAGCTCGAGATCGCCGACGAAAAGGGATTGGCTGAAATGGCTAAACAACACGCGGTAATCAGGGATCAAACCCTGTCGGTGCTGCGTTCCAAGACCGTTCAGGAGGTGGCCGAGGACGACGGCATGGCCTCGCTCGGCAGGCACTTGATGAATCACCTGAACGGCGTCCTGAAGGGCGTGGAAATAACAGGGGTGTACTTCACCGATTTTGTAGTGCAGTAGGATAGAGCGGTTGGTTTGGGGGGTTCCTCCGTGGAGATGCTGACGCAGTCGGAAGTAGACGCTTTAATATCACAACTCACGACCGGGGCGTTGAGTAAGCCCGCCGAGCGCCGCGACAGCGGCCACGCGGGCAGGGTGAGGCTTTACGATTTCCGGAGGCCGGACAAGTTTTCCAAGGACCAGCTCAGGACCATCCAGATGGTCCACGACAGCCTCTCTAGACAGCTCAGCGGTTTTCTGGCTGGCAAGACCCGGCACGTGATACAGGTGTTCATAACATCGGTGGACCAGATGACATACGCGGAGTTTCTTCGGGGGGTGTCCAACCCGGGTATAATCGGGGTGGTCAAAATGACCCCCCTGAGCGGAAACGCCCTGATGGAGATAACTCCGAACGTCGGGTTCGCGGTGATTGACCGGATGCTGGGTGGTCCCGGCGTGGCCATGAGCAAGAACAGGCCGCTGACCGAAATCGAGGTAACGGTCGTGCAGGGGATCATGTCCGGCGTGGTCGGCATACTGGGGGATTCCTGGAAAAATATCATCGACCTCAAGCCCTCGCTCGAGGCCGTGGAGACGAATCCGTTGTTCGTGCAGGTGATAGCCCCCAACGAGATGGTGGTCGTCATCTCGATGGAGGCGCGGATCGGGGAGACCGCGGGCGCGGTTAACCTGTGCATCCCGTATCTGTGCATTGAGCCCGTGCTTCCGAGGCTCTCCGCGCACCAGTGGTTCTCGAGCGCTCAAAGGGGAAACCGGGATGGTGATGAGGTGGCGACCCGGCTTGGGGAGGTCCCGGTCCCGGTAACGTGCGAGCTTGGGGACGCGGAAATCACTGTCGACGAATTATTGAACCTCGAACCGGGGGATGTCGTGGTCCTCAGGCAAGCGGTCAACCGGGAGGTCAAGATCAGGGTGGACGGGTGCGCAAAGCTTTTGGGGACACCGGGCAAGTCCGGCAGGAGGGTATCGGTGCTGGTTACCAGAGAGTCAGGGGGAGTGGCTTGAGATGGGCGGCAAAAAGGCGAATACGGACGCGCGGAGTGCGGAGGAACTGAAATCGCTCGGCGAGGGCATGGCGAGGATACTGGAGGGCGCGACCGAGGCGTTGGCCACCCTTCTCGGCAAGGACGTGTCTTTCAGGCCCTCGGGTGTATCCGTTGTTGAAGGGCCGCCGGCCATACAAAGGGGCTCCGACATTGTCGCCGAGATTGCGATCAGCGGGGACGTTGAGGGCAAGTGTCTGTTGCGGTTGAGCTCGGACGACGCCTCGCGGCTCGTGGACCTGTTAATGGGCGGAGACGGGACAAAATGCGGCGAAGTCGGGCCCGAGCAGGTTGATGCGCTAAGTGAGCTGGTGAATCAGGCGGCGGGTTCGGCCACCTCCGCCGCGGGAACGGCCACCGGGATACACTGCGCTCACGCGGTGCAAAGGGTATTCGCGCTCAGTCCGGAGTCGGCGGAGGCGTTCAACAACAGTCTGGATTACCCCGTAGTGCGACTTGGGTGGGCGATGGAAATCGGCGATGGAATGACGCTAACACTTGACCAATTGGTGGAAAGGCGCCTCTCGAACGGTCTCACCTCGAGATTGGCGGGAGGAAACGAGAATGCCGGCGCGGAAGCGGCGGCCG
>JAHDPS010000345.1 GCA_018434225.1 Bacillota bacterium | reverse complement strand
TGGTCCATGCGATCCCGATATGCGGGATTCATTCCCGATATGCACCCGTATTCTGCAAGCGATATTGATTTTCCTTCTTCAGTTGCTATTCCTTAGAACTTTTTCAAGCGCTTCCCCGAATGCCCTTTTCGCAAGAACACAATAAGAACGATTGGCCATCGGCAATAAGGCGAATCGGGCCGTCATCCCCATGAACGCGGCCGAAATCGGCCTTGTGAAGAAGATGGCCAGGCTGCCCTTAGATATCAGCCTCCAACAAGGAGAACACAGAACGAATATCGTATCTCCAGGAGAGTGAACGGTAAGGGGAGCGAGGATCAATCCATGGAAAACGGGAACAGCGTATTGAAAACAGTAAAGAACGTGGGCGTCATACTGAGTCTATTCTCGGCCGAAACTCCCGAATTGGGCGTTACAGACATCTGTAGCATAACCGGGCTGAGCAGAAGCAAGACTCACAGGCTCCTGTCCAGCCTGGAGAATATCCGCCTCTTGAAACAGAACGAGGAGACGAAGAAGTACTCCCTTGGGCCCAAGACCCTCGAGCTCGCCTACGCGGTCCAGAGCAGGCTGACTTACAGAGACATTGCTCTTCCCTCCATGAACGCGTTGAGGGATAAGACCGGCGAGACTGTCGCGTTCCATCTGTTCGATGGGGAGTGCAGGGTTTGCCTTTTCCAGGCGGAGAGCTATCAGCAACTCAGAAGGTCATATACCGACCTCGGCAAGCAACACCCCCTGTATCTGGGCGCTCCCGGAAAAGCCATCTTGTCCTTCCTGCCCAGAAAGAAGAAAGAACAGCTGATTGCCTCATATAAACTGAGCGCCAAGGAAGAAAATGATCTGGAACAAGAAATGCGGGATATAGTGGCCAAGGGTTACGCCGTCACATCGGGAGAGATCAAGAAGGAAATAGTCTCCATCGCCGCTCCACTTTACGACAACCAGAAGCACCTGGTCGGGGCCCTCAATGTCACAGGCCCCAGAAGCAGGGTCGGTGATAGGGAAATCAAGGAATACGGCGCCCTTCTCCTGCAAACAACGGAGGACCTATCGACGAAGCTCGCAGTGTTGTAGGCACCAGGGAAGAACGCGCGATAGTATTCAGTCCCACGATGTTGCGGATTCGTTGCATTGACTAGAAGAGGGCCCCTGATGGGGCCCTCATTCGTTAGGTCACCCGTTCGGCCAATCGTTAATCGTTCAATACCGGGAAGTCCGCGCCTGGAGGCTCAGGCCGTCTGCGCCAGGATACCGGACTGCATCACCGGGGACGACAGGTGCTTCAGATCGTACCTATCAATGGCGGCCTCCAGGATGCTGTTGACCAGCCAGTTAAAGCCCATCCCCGCCGCTTCGGCCGTCTTGCATAGGTCGCTGAAGTTCGGAGTCAGCCCGGGCAGCGGGTTCACTTCGAGAACATTCGGCCTTCCATCTCGATCCATCCGCAGATCGACGCGACCTACATCCCTGCAATCGAGGACCCGGTATGCGTCCAGAGCCACGGCGCGGATGGAGGCCGCCTCGTCCTCAGTGACATTCGCGGGACACTGGTAGTACTTGTCTTCCTGGTCGAACTCTACCTTGAACTGCCTGGAGTACACATTCCCATGTTCCGCGGGAACGTGATCGTACAATATCTCTCTTATCGGGAGGCACATCGGGTTCCTGTTTCCTATGATCCCCACCGTGAACTCGCGGCCCTCAAGGAATTCCTCCACCAGCGCGGCCTGCTTGTAGAAGCGCCGCACGTAGTCAACCTGGTAGCGCAACTCGCTCTCGTTGCGCACTACCGAACTGGGGGAAACGCCCATGCTCGAACCCTCGTGAGCCGGTTTCGCGAATAGGGGAAAAGACATGCCGTCGCTCGTTATTTCATCGAAGACATCGAATACGCGGAACCTCGGAGTCGGGATGCCATGATAGGCAAAAATCTTCTTGGCTATGGGCTTGTCGAGGCCTATGGCAAGCGTCAGAACTCCTGAACCCGTATACGGTATCCCCAATGTTTCTAGCATCGCTGGAATCTGTGATTCTCTGCTTTCTCCACGGAGACCCTCGCAGATGTTGAACGCGATGTCGATCTTAGACTCCTTGAGCCTGGTGTAGGCGTCCTCGTCGCCCTCGACAAACACCACGTTGTGACCGCCCCATTTGAGAGCCTCCGCGATGGCTACTACTGTTGACTCGCCGTCCAGCTCGGCGTTTATGTCGGGAGGCTCACCTTCCTCAGGAGCATCGTATTTCCCGAGGTTATACAGCAAACCTACGGTTGCCATTTTGTCTTATCGTCCTCCTGAAAATACGTTCTTGGGGACCTTCGCTTTCGAGTTGTGGGAGCGCTTCGCGTCTGCCAATAACCCCTCCCTCGCTTCAAAGCCTTGAATTCAAGCCCATTATTGCACGGGGTCTACCCCTTGTCAACGAACGATTTCGGGGCATATCAGGGCCGAGACGAGCCACAGGGATTGCCAGTAACGTATTACTATTCGACGCCTACCCGTGTCGCCCTATTTGCCGCGCACGCTAGCGAAGACGGCCGCCATCGCGGCGGCCGTCCTCAATTAGCTCCCTCTGTACCCGTATCCCGAGCAGCAGCGAGGGCATGTTTTAGTACGTCGTCCATGTGATCGACGAAGACAAAACTCATTTTCCTACGAACGTTAACCGGTATGTCCTCCAGGTCTTTATGGTTTTCTTCGGGCACAATCACTGTTTCGATGCCGGCCCTGTGGGCGGCCAGCACTTTCTCCTTGACTCCCCCGACCGGCAATACCCTACCGCGCAGAGTGATCTCGCCGGTCATCGCCACGTCGTTGCGCACCGGTTTGTTAGTGAGCGCGCTAACGAGGGCGGCCGCCATGGTTATACCCGCGCTCGGGCCATCCTTGGGGATGGCGCCTTCGGGAACGTGCACGTGGATATCGTACTTCTCGTGGAAGTCCTGCTCCACGCCAAGGATGCCGGCCCTCGAACGAATGTAGCTGAAACCAGCCTGCGCGGACTCTTTCATCACGTCTCCGAGCTTGCCCGTGAGCAGGAGGGCCCCCTTACCTTTCATCAACGACACCTCTATCGGCATGATGTCGCCGCCGACATCAGTGACAGCAACTCCCATCGCTATGCCTATCTCGCTGTCCTTTTCGGCCTTGCCATGGCGGTATCGTTGAACACCCAGGAACTTCTTGAGGTTTCTTCCGTCAACCTTGATCGCCTCGGCGCGCCCGGACACGATCTCCTTCGCGGCCTTCCTGCAGATCGTCGCCGCCTCCCGCTCCAGGTTCCGGACCCCGGCCTCCCTGGTGTAGCCCCGTATTATCGACTTGATCGCCCTTTCCGTGATCTGGAGCCGCGAGGTGTCCAGCCCGTGCTCTTTCATCTGCTTGGGCACCAGGAACATCCTGGCTATCCTGGTCTTCTCTTCCTCGGTGTACCCCGGGATGTTAATGACTTCCATTCTATCGAGCAGCGGCTTAGGTATGGTATAACTCACGTTGGCCGTCGTCACGAACATGACGTTCGAGAGATCGAACGGTATCTCCAGGTAGTGGTCGCTGAATCCGCTGTTCTGCTCCGGATCGAGCACCTCGAGCAACGCGGAAGCCGGATCCCCGCGAAAGTCGGAGCTCATCTTGTCGATCTCATCCATGAGAAACACGGGATTCTTGGAACCCGCCTGTTTCATACCCTGGATGATCCGTCCGGGCAACGCGCCGACGTAAGTCCTGCGATGCCCCCTGATCTCCGCCTCGTCGCGGACCCCGCCGAGAGAAATGCGGACGAACTTCCTCTGCAGGGCCCTCGCGATCGACTTGCCGAGAGAAGTCTTGCCCACGCCGGGCGGCCCAACCAGGCAGAGTATCGGCCCCTTCATGTTGTTGACGAGCCGGCGCACCGCAAGGTACTCGACAATCCGCTCCTTGACCTTCTCCAGCCCGTAGTGATCCTCGTCGAGTATCCTCTCGACCGTGTCTATGTCTATCCTATCCTGGGTCTGGGTAGTCCAGGGCAGGGCCACTATCCAATCGAGATACGTCCTGACGACGACGGCCTCGGCCGCCATGGGCGGCATCTTGTCGAGGCGTTCCACTTCCTTCAGGACCTTCTCCTCTACCTCTTTCGGCACCCCCAGCTCGGTGATCTTCTGGCGATATTCATCTCCCTCATTCGACTTGTCGTCTCGCTCCCCGAGCTCCTTCTGAATGGCCTTCATCTGCTCCCTGAGATAGTATTCCTTCTGCGTCCGCTCGATCTGTTTCCGGACCCTCACGTTAATCCTCTTCTCGAGATCGGCCAGCTCCACTTCGCGGCCGATTATCCCCAGGACTGCCCCAAGCCGGTCGTTAACATCCACCGATTCGAGTATCCTCTGTTTGTCCTCGTTCCTCAGCGACAAATGCGCGGCTACGGCATCGGCCAACCTACCGGGCTCCCGTATGCCGATTATTGAGGCCAGCGCATCCTGCGGCATCTTCTTTGAGGCGCGCACGTATTGCTCGAATTCCGAGGCCAGAGTCCTCGCGAGCACTTCGCTCTCCTGTTCCTTCGCGCACATATCGGAAAGCTCCCGCGTCAGGACTCGGAAAAAGGGGTCTTCCAATAGGTACTCCTCAATTTTCACCCTCGCCTTGCCTTCTACGACGACCCTGATGTTACCCCCCGGGTTCCTGGCTATCTGTTTCAACTCGGCCAGGGCCCCCACCGGGTAAATATCCCCGGGCCCCGGCTGATCGATCTCGATATCCCTTTGGGTCGCCAGGACTATCATCCTATCTCCCGACATCGCTTCCTCGATGGCATTCACTGACTTAGTCCGGCCTACCTCAAGAGGAACGATCATGCTGGGGAACACGAACACACCCCTCAAAGCCAGAAGCGGGTATTCCTTAAGGTTATCCCTTGCGGCCATCTGCGGACCCCCCAGCCCATATCGATAGAAACGTATAGATGTATCCTCCAGCAATTCTACTACGAATGAGCCGAGTCCTGCATCATGTGGGAGGCGGTACTTTATGTATCCAATAGCAGTTTTTAAGACTCTCCGACCACTCCCGCCGCATCGCACGGCGACTCCCTGAAGTCGGCTCCCCTAACGAGGGCCAGCGAGATCGCCGAATCGACGGCGTCAACGGGGACGACCTCGATATCCTTACCTTCCTTGAACATCTCCTGCCAATTCTCTCTGGGTATGAGCACGCGACTGGCGCCGGCCTCCTTCGCGGCGGCCACCTTGGCCACGACCCCTCCCACCGGCTTGACGATCCCCCTTATCGACACCTCGCCCGTCATGGCGATCCTGTTGTCTACGGGGGTACCCGAGAGCGAAGAGTATATCGCCGTCGCTATCGCCACGCCCGCCGACGGCCCGTCCACGGGGATGCCTCCGGGAAAGTTCACGTGGATATCATAGTCATATGGATCGACGTCCATCACACAGCGCAGAACAGTCATCACATTCTGGAGAGAACCCATCGCCATGCTCTTGCGGCGGACTGTTCTCCCCATACCGCCCATCTCCTCCTCCTCGATTACCCCGGTGATGGTCACCTTGCCCTTGCCCCTGGCGTAGGCCGGGGTCGTGGCTACCTCAATCTCGAGCAGCATCGCCATATTTGGACCGTGCACGGCGAGCGCGTTGGCTACCCCCACCTGAGGTTTGTCTCCAACCCTTCTTTCCGGCCTAGGGCTGCACTGTCCGCTGGAAACCACCCACTCGATGTCCTCCACCTTGATGCACTTCCGATTGTCCGAAAGTGCCAGGCCGGCGGCAAGCTGGATGAAGTTGACCGCCTCTCGCCCGTTCGTCGCGTACTTACGGACGACATCCACCGCCGCCTCCTCGAGCTCGTACTCGATCTTCCCGGCGGCGTTGCGGGCGATCTCGGCCACCTCGTCAGGTCTCAGCGACCTAAAGTACACTTCGAGGCAACGCGACCTTATCGCGGGCGGGATCTCCTCCGGCAACCTCGTGGTCGCGCCCACCATGCGGAAATCGGCGGGAAGCCCGTTTTCGAAGATATCGTGGATGTGGCTGGGTACGTTCGGATCCTCCGAGCTATAATACGCGCTCTCCAGGAACACCTTCCTGTCTTCGAGCACCTTCAGCAGTTTATTCATCTGTATGGGGTGGAGTTCGCCGATTTCGTCGATGAACAGGATACCCCCGTGCGCCTTCGTCACGGCCCCGGGCTTCGGCTGCGGTATGCCGGCCATACCGAGGGGGCCCGCCCCCTGATATATCGGGTCGTGCACGGAGCCGATGAGGGGATCGGCTATACCCCTCTCGTCGAAACGGGCGGTGGTGGCGTCCAGTTCGATGAACTTCGAGTACTCCTTGAACGGTGATTGGGCGTTATGCTTGGCCTCCTCCAGGACGAGGCGTGCGGCGGCCGTCTTGCCCACTCCCGGCGGTCCGTAGATGAGGACGTGCTGCGGGTTCGGCCCGCACAGGGCGGCGCGGAGGGCCCTCAGCCCCTCCTCCTGACCGACGATCTCATCAAACGAGGCCGGCCTGGTCTTCTCCGAAAGAGGCTCGGACAGGGAGATTTCCCTCAGCCTGTGCAGTTTTTCTACCTCTTTGCGGGATTCCCTCTCCACGGCCACCTTGCTCCCCTGCTGCGACCGCAGAAGGTTCCAGAAGTATAGCCCGATAATCACGGCAAAGAAGAACTGGATGTAACCAAAGATTCCAGAGGTCATTTAGAAGCCCCCACGTAACGCATGATCCAGCGACATTATTCCCAAACGCGGGGGCAAATAAATAGGGGGCCCCAGGCCCCCAGAGATTTCACAGTACAGATGATGAGGTCAGGCCGTCTCCTCGCGCTTCCTCGCCTTGCGATCCGAGGACGTAACGAGGATGGGCGATTCCTTTTTGAGCACGACATCCCTTGTCACAACGCATTTGGAAACGTCGCCCCTTGAGGGTATATCGTACATGACATCGAGCATTACTTCCTCTATGATTGCGCGGAGCCCGCGAGCCCCTGTGCTCCGCTTCATTGCCTCTTTGGAGATGGCCCGGAGCGCCTCCTCCTTGAACTCGAGTGCAACGCCGTCGAGCTCGAAGAATTTCGCGTACTGCCTAGCTAACGCGTTCTTTGGCTCCGTCAATATTCTCACCAGGGCGTCTTCGTCCAGCGCACCCAGCGTCACGATGATCGGGACCCTTCCAACGAATTCGGGGATCATGCCGAATTTCAGCAAGTCCTGCGGCAGGATCTGGTCGAGGATCTCGCCGATCCTGCGGTCCTGTCTCGACTTGACGTCGGCGCCGAAGCCCATGATCTTCTGCCCTACCCTATTCAGGATTATCTTATCCACGCCCTCGAACGCGCCCCCGCAAATGAACAGGATATTCGTGGTATCCACCTGGATGAACTCCTGGTGCGGGTGCTTTCTACCGCCCTGCGGCGGGACGTTGGCGACGGTGCCCTCAAGTATTTTGAGCAGCGCCTGCTGCACGCCCTCGCCAGAAACGTCCCTGGTGATGGACGGATTCTCGGATTTCCTCGCTATCTTGTCTATCTCGTCGATGTAGACGATACCCTTCTCAGCCTTCTCAATATCGTAATCGGCGGCCTGGACGAGCTTGAGCAAGATGTTCTCAACATCCTCGCCCACGTATCCCGCTTCGGTGAGGGTGGTGGCGTCCGCTATCGCGAACGGCACGTTCAGCATCCTGGCAAGGGTCTGAGCGAGAAGGGTCTTGCCGGAACCAGTCGGCCCCAGCATAATTATGTTCGATTTCTGCATCTCGACATCGTCGACCTTGCCGCCGAGGTTGACCCTCTTGTAGTGATTGTAGACGGCGACGGATAGAGTTTTCTTGGCCTTCTCCTGGCCGATGACGTACTGATCGAGGAAAGCCTTGATTTCCCTGGGTTTCGGAATATCCTTCAGCTCGAATTCGGTCTCATCGCCGAGCTCTTCCTCGATTATCTCGTTGCACAGCTCAATACACTCGTCACAGATGTACACTCCGGGGCCCGCGACGAGCCTTTTGACCTGCTCTTGATACTTGCCACAGAAAGAACACTTGAGTTGGCTCTTATCGTCGCTGAATTTGAACACCCCTTTGCACCCCTTTCCAGGGGACTGCCGAGCCTGCTATTTTTCGCCGCGGGTTACAAAGATATCGTCCACGAGCCCGTAATCCTTGGCTTCTCCGGCCGTCATGTAGAAATCCCGTTCCGTGTCTCTTTCTATCTTGTCTAATGGTTGCCCCGTATGCTTCGCGATTATTTTATTCAGGAGCTCCCTTGTCCTGAGTATCTCTTTCGCGTGTATCTGGATTTCAGTGGCCTGTCCCTGGACCCCGCCCCAGGGCTGGTGGATCATCATCTTGGCATTTGGAAGCGAATACCTCTTGCCCTTGGTCCCGCAGGTGAGGATCACGGCCGCCGCGCTGGCGGCAAGGCCGACACAAATCGTAGAGACAGGGCACTTAATATACTGCATTGTATCGTATATGGCGAGACCGGCGGTGACCGATCCACCCGGCGAGTTGATGTATATCGCGATATCCTTATCGGGGTCCTCCACCTCGAGGAATAGCATTTGCGCGACGACCAGGTTGGCGACACTGTCG
>JAHDPS010000183.1 GCA_018434225.1 Bacillota bacterium | reverse complement strand
GGATCCATGTAGGCACTATCTACAACATGCTCGCCACCGGGAAACCCCCATCTGAGCCGATACTGCGTTCCATAGCCAAAGAGCTCGGTGTAACATATGAATGGCTTAAGGATGGCGTGGGGACCGAGAACGTGCCGGTAGGAGCAGCGCTTCTCGAAGTGATAGGAAGATATGGATGGGATGCCACAGCCAGGGCCTTCGAGACCCTGGGGCGGCGGCCAACCAAGGCAGCAACAGGGGCGCTCGAGCCCGACATCCTCGAGATGACGGAGCATCTGAAGGCACTATGGTCGTCTTCGGATGAGGAGACGCGCGTCTGGCTCAAGGTTCAATTCCGTAAGGCGTTTGGGAACAGCATTCCGCCACTGCCCCCCACCGCCCACACCGATTAGTTGGCGTCTCTAAATGCCCCTCGCGGCCTGAGAATCGGGTGACACTCCATGACCTCCACCAACTATCTTGCCGTTCCTCTCCGTCACGAGGAGGCAGTCGCCCGAGTTTCGGCTGCACCCCCCCACCCGACTGAATGACAGCAAAAGGAAAGCCCGTTCCCGGGTCTTAATCTGGCGCATATCGGCCGCCGTATTGAAGTCCGTAATACGTTAGTTGGAGGTGGTCCTATGGACGACAGGAACGAGTTGAGACTCAGGGAATGGGAAAGGTTCACCAAAGGCAGCCGGCCGGTAGCAGCCTGGTTACTCCCGGCATCCCTCGCGAACGGCATTCCTCGACCTAACTTGACCACTGCTTGGCAAAAGCCCTGATAGAGTGGACTGGCGCGGGCTGTTTCGTAGCTACGTCGGCGGGGAAGCCACTTGCCCCAACCACCGGATGGTGTCTTGGGTGAGGCCCGCATCCAGATGTCTGAGCGTCGGCCTGCCGGCCACGCTTACTCTCCGCCATGCCTGTATTCCCGCGATGACTTCGCTCCACGTCGGCGCATCTTCTTGACCTTTAAATACCGCGCGCATCTGCTGTTCCACCAAGTAAGCAAGATAGCAGACGAACACATGGCCCTTGATAAGCCTGGGCCTACCTGCCAGTCCACAAAACCTGACAGATGAACATTCATTCCGTAGGAAATCGAACAGATGCGCCGACAGTCCAAAAGACTTCGACTCGCGTAACTGTCACATACGAGTCGGTATTGCCATCACGAAGCCGCCCATGCCGGGCGCAGATATGGAAGGGCCGGGGTTGGAACCCCAACCACGGCCCTAAGTCATTACAGGCTCCCAGTAGATTGACAGCGCCAAGTGATAGGAACTCGCTACGCCTTCACCCGCAATTCACGGCTCAATGACCCACTCATGTTCCCTATTCCTGTCGAGGTGACAACGAGATTGTCTTCTATATTGAAGAAAGGGAGGCTCATCCCGGGTCTTTCGATGGACATTTCGTAAGTGAACATCATGCCCTCCTCAAAGAGGACCTTACCGTCGCTGTTCTGAACCTCCGGCTGGGCGATCGAAAGGACTATGTTCGGCCGCTGGTACGGCTCCAGCCCTATGCCGTGGCCAATGAAGGGGCTCCCTCCAATTTCGAGAAGCACATAGCCCCGCTCTTCTATGAACGCCTTGACCGCATGCACTACGTCGTCGATACACACACCGGGTTTTATCATCCGATCCATTAACTGGCTGACCCCCAACCGGCAGGCATACAGGTCTTCCTCGGCGGTCGTCGGCCTGCGGCCCAGGAAGATACCGCGGTTGACGTCGGAGGCATATCGCTTGTACTTGGCCCCCAGGTCGAGGTGCACCCAACCCTTACCTATTGGGCGGTCCACGGCGTCGCAACTCATTAGTTTCATGCCGCCATCCCCCTCGGCCATGACCTGAGCGTGGTTGACTGTATCTGCGCCCTCCTCAAGCATGAACCTCCGAGCCATCGCGGCGACCTGCAGCTCATTCATCCCTATCTCGATTGCATCATAGACGCGCTCCATCGATCGGCATGCCGCCTGCACAGCCACCTTCATTCGCTCGATTTCGAGCCTCGACTTCACAGCCATTATTCTCCAGAGTGCGGGGTTGGCGTTGACTACTTCTGCCCCCATCTCCCCGTGTAACCGCCGCTCCAACTCCATGAATTTCGGGGGGTTCATCCCGACGCACAACCCGGTTCCCCATTCCGTGCCGATCCGGGCCCCTCTTCGAACGCCATAGTCCTTGAGTATGTTGACCAACTCGAGTTCGTCGTCATAGTACTCCAGTGATTCGGACGTTGTCGTATGCATCCCCACTTCGTCGTTGTCGAAAGCCCCGAACCGTTGGCAGTATATGTCCGCGTCCTGGGTGATGATTGCCGTGGACTGCGGCGCCAGGGCGACCGGTCCATCCATGCCCACAAACACGAATCTCGAGCCTGTAAAGTAGAAGACGTTGATGTTCCTCCCAGAAATCAGGACATCGAGGCCCATCTCTCGCATGACTTTTCTAGCACGGCCAATCCTCAGGTTGTGCTCCTCAACAGGATGCTCCGGGTACAGGGCCCGTGTTGTCCTCTTCACTGTCCTTCTAGCCATCCCTTGCCGCCTCCCGTGTCAGTTTTGGTGAGAGATGCGAAGCCTAGCTGCAATACCATAGCATGTCTACACTCAGGTTGGAGCCGGTTAACACCTTCGGACCCTTGGACGTAACCTGCACCAAGTCCTCAATGTGGTACCCGGAACCGTCTTCGCTGTCGAAGAAGAGGGGTTCGATGTTGATGATCATCCCCTCGTCGACGACGTGCGTGTTGGATGACTCCACAACCGGCTGTTCGTGCAGCCCAGTACCGAGGCTGTGCCCGATGTGGGGCATATGGAATTGTAGTCCCTGCTCCGAGAATTGTGTCTTGCAGAAATCAAAAATGTCACAGAACCGGACGCCCACCTGCACACGCTCGATGACAGATCGGTGGATCTCGGCCAACCGCCGATAACGATCTTGTTTTCTGGGGTGGGGCTTCCCGAACCCAAAGGTCCGGGCGACATCGGAGTAGTACCCTCCATACAGCCCACCTAGGTCCATCTTGATCACATCGCCCGGCTGGAAACGGGTATCGCCCGGAATCGGATGCGTTATGCTGCTGCGAGGTCCCGTGCCCAAGACAAGGAACGCGATCTCGTCCGCACCTGAGTCGATCAGCCCGTGCCTGAGTCTCACAGCGAGGTCTCGCTCCGTGTCACCCGGCCGCAACAACTGCATCGCATCATTGATGAGACGGGCTGTGGCGCGCGCCCCCGCCTCCAGCCGCTCCACCTCGTGGGGGAGCTTGTACATTCGAAGGTTATCGAATACCCCAGCGCACTCCTGGAACTTGGTCTCGGGGCACAATCGCTTCAACTCTTCAGCATAGCGCCACGACAGATACCCCATCTCGATACCCACTCGCCCGTGAGATGCTCCCTTCTCACGCAGCACGTCTCTGAGCACGGATATTGGGCTTTCGGCAAATTCGACGTATGTACGGATATCCGGATACCGGCTCGTCCCCTGAGTCAGGCTCTGCTCGATTCCGCACACGATCACCACGGGTTCACCATCCCCCGGGAACACAGCCAGGGCCAACCGATCGCGTAGGGACTTTTGGGTGATGATGTACGACCCCGTAGCATAGTAGAAATTCTCTGGAGACACCGCGATGACGGTATCCAGTCCGCCCGTTGCCATCGCCTTTCGAAGACGCGCAAGATCCAATGATCTGCCTCCTCCTGACCTATTTCCGTTCATCTTTGCTGAGAAAGTCAGTAAACGCCTCGATTTCCTCCGCGATCTTTGCCACCGAACGCTCGAAAGTCTCGCGGCCCAATAACGCATTCCCCTTCGTCCCATCCCCCATTGCCCCGCTGGCCGCGAAATCGCGGATGGAGCCCTGCGATAGTACAACGGAGAAGTCGTTAACCTTCGGATACTTGCCATCCCGCACGGCGCGGTCCATCTTTACCAGCTCCGGCGCGATGTGGAGAATCCACGAGGTCTCGATCCGGTTCGCGTGAAATCCCTCCTCGAGGCCTATGAACGCTTCCTTGTCCGAAGCGTAACGGATCGTGTCGAAGATCGGGACGATGAGCGCCCTGTCGCCTATCTCCTCCTGGATCTGGCGACACCCAAGACGTATCGTTGGGGCGTTGCCCCCGTGCGCGCAGATAACCACTATCCTCCGGAAACCATGTCGCACGAGGCTGCGGACATAGTCCTGCATGATCATCACGAGGGTCTCGTGCCTCAGTGTTATGGTGCCGGGGAAGTCCATATGGTGGGGCGAGAACCCCGGCCGTATGGAAGACCACGCCAACGCCCTGCCGAGAGCACGAGCCACACCAACCGCCATCTCAGTGCCCAAAAGAGCGTCGGTACTGATGGGGAGATGGGGGCCGTGCTGTTCCAATGCACCCACTCCGAAAACCGCGGTGTCCCATCCCTGTTGAAGCCGTTCCTGCACCTCTGGCCACGTCATGTGTTCGACCAATACCTCGTCCTCTCGCACTCTCTCCATCTATACATCACCCCTTGAATTGCCATTGGACCACGCCCATGGCCACCAGAATGGTTAGCACCGCCAGCCCACCGACACTCATGACAATTAGGAACCAGTCCTGGGCTGCAAGCGGCAACTCCCGCAGATACGTCCTCCGCCTCGATGCGAAATCCAGTGCCCGTGACTGAAATATGATGGCCATCTGGTCCACGGTCTTCAGAAGCATCATCATGAGGGGGAAGAGGAGGAAGCCAATCTGCCTGACCCTGTCACGGAAGCCCCCCCGGTCCAGTTCCAGCCCTCTAGCTCGTTGAGCATTGTATGAGATCTTGAGCCCGTTGGTCACCATCGGGATGCATCGGATCGAGGTCGCGATGATCATCGAGAAGGAATACGGTACCCCGACTTGAGTAAGGGCTTGCGTCATGTCCGACAGCCGGGTCGACTTCAGCACGATGATCACCGCCAGGAGCGAACTCAGCAGGAACGATGTCTTGGCTACGGCGAAGTTGACACTGCGATCGGTTATCCGAAACCACGGTGGGACGTAGAATAGTTCTCGTCCAATCTCCATGCCCCGGCCGAAGAATAGATTCACCACGCCGTACACGACCACGATGGCGATAACGAAACCTTTGCGCTTGCGCAGCTCCTGGTAGATCGCAATGCCGCCCAGTTCGCCTGCAAGCCAGATCGAACCGAAGAGAAGAACCCCATAAATCGACGGCGTTAGCGGCGCCGCCGCGAATATCCCGAATCCGAGAACCCCGACAAGAAGCGCCAGTTTGCTGAGAGGGTTTCGCCTGTGCCACCAGTGATCGGCATGCTCGTAGGAAACCAGCTCCTCAGCCATTTCTAGCAATGCTAGAATCACGGCTCACACCCCCTATCATCTCCAGCCACTCCATGACATCACAGTGCGTAAGGAGAAACGGAGGGCGCTCAGGAGACAGCTGAGCGGCGATCTGAACAGCCTCAGGTGCCTCCAGGTGCATCCGCGCAAGCAGTTCGAAGTCAGTGAAGGCCACGGAGGGGAGGCCGTCGAACACGAGGCGCCCCCGTTCCAGCATGAGAACCCGTTGGGCGTATCGCGCTGCGAGGTCCATGTCGTGAGTAATCATGAGAATCGTCTTTCCCGCGCGGTGGAGGTTGTCCACGATCTCCATTACGGGGCGGAGCGACCGTTCATCCTGACCTGTTGTCGGCTCGTCCAAGATCAGTACCGGAGAATCCATGATTAGTATGGAAGCAACGGCTATCCGCTGCTTCTCGCCTATGCTGAGTTCTTCGGGGTTTCGATCTTCCAACCCCTCTAGATCACACATGGCCAGCATCCCTTGCAGGGCGCTCTCGATCCGCTCCGGGGACCAGCCAAGGTTGCGGGGGCCGAATGTTATCTCCTGTCTGACCGTATTATTGAAGATCTGGTGGTTTGGATTCTGGAATATGAACCCCACCGTACGAGCCAGATTCGCCACGGTCAGATTGCTGACTTCCTTCCCCAGCACCCGCACACTACCCGACGAGGGGCGGTATATGCCTATCACGTGCTGAACGAGAGTCGACTTCCCGGCTCCGTTCTGTCCCAGGATAGCCACGTATTCACCCTGGCGTACGGTGAACGACAAATCATCCAACCCCTTGTATCCGTTGCGAAACCGGTGGGTGACTCGCTCAAAGACCACGCACGGAATATCCGCTGCTACCTCCGCGCATACGGCGCTCTCGGCCGTGGCGACCGTTGGTGCAGCGGCAGGAGCCTGGGACCCTGCAACGGCGATGACCCGTCCCGTAAAGGGCTGTGCGACTTCTTCAGGGCGGATTGGGAGTACGGGGTAATGGACCGCCCCCCGCGATTCGAGGGCAATCGCCAAGCGAGTCGATTCCGGCACGCGGACTCCACACTCTTCCAGTAGCGCCTCCTGTCTGAAGAGTTCGCGGGGCGGCCCAATATAACGTAGTCTCCCCTCATCCAACAGGGCCACCCGGTCGACCAGGTCCGCGACTGGCGCCAGGTCCTTCTCGACCAGTACCACCGTTCGGTCGCTCCCGTCGCATATCCGGCGCAACGTCTCCATTACGCCCCTTGATCCGGCTGGGTCTAGATTCCCCGTGGGTTCATCGAAGACGAGGATCTCCACGTCTCGAGCCAGGACCGACGCAATGGCCACACGCTGCTTCTGGCCCCCGCTGAGCTGTGCCGGGGAGCGGGTCTCCAAGCCGATAAGCCCCGCCTCAGCGATGGCCCGGTAGACATGCAAGCGCATCTCCTCGCGCGGAACGGCCATGCTCTCCAGAGACATGGCGACCTCGTCCTCCACCGAAGCGGCAAACAGTTGTACCTCAGGGTCCTGGAAAACCACTCCCACCCGCCGAGCTAACGTAGAGGGTGACAGATTGGCCACGTCCTGCCCCAATACACTGACACTTCCTGTTACCTTGCCCTTCAGCAGGTGCGGGATGACGCCGTTCATCGCAAGCACCAGCGAGCTCTTGCCGCAGCCACTGCTGCCAACGATCAGTAAGACCTCTCCCTTGTAGACCTCCAGATCGATGCCCATCAAGGCCGGTTGGGTTCGATCCTCATACTGAAACCCGAAGTCGTGAAAGATTGCCGCTACTTCTCTCGTCAAGACGATCCCTTCCCCGTAGTCAAATGCGCCGCGCTCGCGGCCCCGGTGCAGCATGATTGACTCACGCCGCACCGGGTGCTGAACGACATCAGGACGCCCAGGGATGACCCAGGAAACCCTTGACTCGTCCCGTGATCGAGACCTGGGGGATCCGTTTCTTCAGGGCAGGAACCGCCATGATGCCTTCGCTGATGATCAGGCATACAACCAGCTGAATCACCATCGTAACCATTCCGAGGTAGAAGACCGGCAGCGGGTTGCCGAGTATACCTACCAGAGAAAAGTACAGCCACGGAAGGGCTATCACGTGGGCGATGATACCGGCAACGATCGGGCGGAGTCCCAGCTTCTGGCAGAAGAGTCCTGTAAGGGCACCCAGCAGGAAGCCGTAGATGATAGAGTAGGGATGGCCCCACAACACGATCGTGTACAGAGAACCGATGGCGCCAGCCAAGCCGCCGAGGAACCATCCAGACGTAGAACCAACAAGGACTGCCGGAAGCACGTAAAGATTGATGTGTGTGTTCGGCCCGATGGGGATCGCAAATAGGGTCAAGATATCACCTAACGCGCCCATCACTGCAACGTAGAGCCCAGCCTTTACGTTCATTGCTCTACCCCCCTTGCCTTCTGTAAGCATCGTCTCATTCTGAAGACGTCGCGTGCCTTGTTCTGCGGCGCTTCTATTCGGCGAACCTTCCGTCCTGAATAACGGGCTTGCCGTCGACTGTCATGTTTGCACCCACAATGAAGGTATCCACGTGGGTCTTACACGCCGTGTGGCCCTTCAACTGGGGAATGTTGTTGCCGCCGATGGCAACGTTTATCCCCGCGTCATAGGACTCCCAGTTT
>JAHDPS010000321.1 GCA_018434225.1 Bacillota bacterium | reverse complement strand
GTGCCGAATGAAGTTCATACCGCATGATTACCAGCGATATGCGACCGAATATATCAAGGAAAACACTGTCGCAGCTGTGTTCCTCGATATGGGCTTGGGTTAGGCAAGACGGTGTTAACACTAACCGCCATCGCCGACCTGCTGTTTGACAGCTTTGAAATCGGAAAGATTCTTGTTATTTGTCCGCTTCGCGTTAGTGCAGTCTGGGTTGAAGAAATAAGTAAATGGGAGCATCTCTCCGACCTGAGATTATCCGTTGCTGTCGGCACGGAGACGGAGCGCAAAGCGGCGCTTCAGGCTAAAGCAGATATTTACGTAATCAACCGCGAAAACGTAGTGTGGCTGATCGAGGACAGCGGCATCCCTTTCGATTTCGACACCCTGGTGGTTGATGAACTATCCAGCTTCAAGAACCACCAGACAAAGCGGTTCAGGTCATTGATGAAGGTTCGCCCCAAGGTAGTACGCATCATCGGTCTGACAGGAACACCGAGTAGTAACGGTTTGATGGATTTATGGGCTGAGTACCGGCTTCTCGACATGGGTCAGCGGCTCGGACGGTTCATCGGGCAGTATCGCAGCACATACTTTACACCCGACAAAAGAAACGGTCAGGTCATATTCAGCTACAAGCCTCTGCCGTTTGCTGAAAAAGAAATATACGCCAAAATCGCCGACATTACCATATCGATGAAATCTACTGACCACTTGATCATGCCGGAACTGGTAACCGCTGGGTATCCTGTGAAGCTATCAGACAAAGAGCGTGAGCGATACGACGAACTGCGGCAGGATTTGGTGTTAAAACTGGCTGGTGGCGATGTCACTGCCGCCAATGCCGCCGCCCTATCAGGAAAGCTCTGCCAGATGGCGAATGGTGCGGTCTATGGCGACGACGGCACAGTCCACTACATCCACAACCGCAAACTGGATGCCCTTGAGGATTTAATCGAAGCCGCCAACGGCAAGCCCGTTCTCGTGGCTTACTGGTTCAAGCACGATTTGGAGCGAATATCAGCAAGGCTGAAAGAACGGAATATATCATTTACAAAATTGGATACATCGGACAGTATCGCAAGCTGGAACGAGGGCAAATGGCCTGTCGCCTTAATCCACCCCGCTTCTGCCGGACACGGATTGAATCTACAGTCGGGCGGCTCCACGATTATTTGGTTCGGGATGACGTGGAGTTTAGAGCTCTACCAGCAGGCCAATGCCCGTCTTTGGCGGCAGGGTCAGAAAGCTGAAACGGTGGTTCTCCACCACATTATCGCCAAGGACACCATTGACGAACGGGTAATGAAAGCCCTGTCCGCCAAGGACAAAACACAAACCGCCTTAATTGATGCGGTAAAAGCAAATCTATGACAATCTATGGAGTCAAAAGCTGCCAATCCGAGGGGATTAAATTATCGGAGGTAGCCTATGAACAAACCAAAACTATCGGCAAAGGATTATTTGTCCCAAGCTTATCGCATAGACCAGCGTATCAATAGCAAGATTGAGCAGGTGCAGTCATTGCGAGAACTCGCCGGAAAAGCAAGTGCCACTCTGTCCGATGTGCCGCCAAGCAAGGGAAACCGCAATGTTCACCGCATGGAAGATGTTATCGCCAAGATGGTAGACCTGGAGTCTGAAATCAACGCTGACCTGACTCGCCTGATAAATCTGAAGCATGAAATCGTCACGGTGATTAAGTGCGTGGAAAGCCCCGAACTCCAGACGCTTCTGGAATTAAGGTATTTGTGTTTCAAGACATGGGAACAGATAGCGGTCGAGCTGCATTTCGACCTTCGCTGGGTTTACCGGCTTCACGGCCGGGCTTTGGACGAGATCGATGCTATACGCCACTGTTGACCACTATAATTCCGCTTAGAAGCCTGTTATTATTAAAATGGCAAAATTAAATGCACACACGAGCCTCGCGGGAGCAATCCCACGGGGCTTTTCTTATGCGCAGAACAGGAGGTGCAACGTGCCATATAAAGCAAAGAAACCCTGTGCCTACCCTGGCTGCGCCAAGCTGGCCACGGGTAGGTACTGTGAGGAACATCAGAAACAGGAAGCCAAACGATATAACAGATACGACCGCGACCCCGACAGCAATAAACGCTACGGTAGAACGTGGAAACAAATCCGTGCAGCGTTCCTGTCGGCGAACCCACTGTGCGTGATGTGTAAAGAAGACGGTAGACTTACTCCCGCCACCCTTGCACATCACAAGGTCAAGCTGACCGACGGCGGCACAAACGACTGGGAGAATATGATGGCGCTTTGTCAGGAATGCCACTCAAGACTTCACGCCGGGCAAGGCGACTACTTTTAAGTTCAAACCGAGGGGCGGTCTCAATCCCTGTGACTTCTAAGGTGGACAGCGCGCTTGGCCTGCCGTGCAAATTATTCAAAAATCAAAAATCAAAAAATCAAAACGGAAATCAAAATCAAAAACGAGGTGATGACAATGCCCAGCGGAGGCTATCGTCCGGGGGCAGGCCGTCCTCGGAAAAATCCAATCGATAAAAAGCTTGAAGGCAAAACTTCTGGCGCAAATGCTGCAACTCAGTCAAAACCAAAAAAGGTCAATTCCAAAAATGTGATGACGGACTACTTCTCCATTGCGATGAAGGAATGCGAAAAAGAAGTGCCATCTGCAGATGTACTGCGAAATGAAATTGAGGAATACATCGTGGCTCGCGGCTGTGATGGTTATGTCGCGCCGCAGACAATTACAGATTATGTGCTGAACAGGCAGGGCTTTCTTGCCTGCGAAGCCATGAACCGTAAAATCGGACGAATGACCAAGGAACTGAAGCTCTCGCCCTACGTCACGGCAGGCGCTCAGTATTACAAGGCGATGCAAGGCGACTTTAACCTGATTATGCAAATCATCAATCGCCACAGCAACACGCAGGGCGAAGAAAAGAACGCCTTTCTCGAATTGCTAACAAACAGGGGGTTTTAGGATATGAAATCGACAGAACGATTTGAAAAAGTGAATATAGACCGTCTCGTCCCATATGCAAGGAACGCCCGCACCCATAGCAAGGAGCAGATATTACAGCTTCGCTCCTCCCTGCGTGAGTTCGGTTTCGTCAACCCGGTCATCGTGGATAAAGACCTGAATATTATCGCAGGGCATGGACGCATTATGGCAGCACGGGAAGAAGGTTTGACCGAAATCCCCTGCGTGTTTGTGGAGCATTTGACCGAAGCGCAGAAGCGGGCGTATATTCTTGCTGATAACAGACTGGCACTCAATGCCGGATGGGACGAGGAACTTTTAGCTCTGGAATTTGCCGACCTCAAGGAGCTCGGCTTCGACCTCGAAATTACGGGCTTTGACGCCGACGAGATTGAAAAACTCTTCGCCGACCCCGGCGGGGACGTAGCTGACGACGATTTCGACTTGACAGCCGCCCTTGAACAGGCGGCTTTTGTTTTACCCGGAGATGTTTGGACGCTGGGACGGCACCGACTCATTTGCGGCGATGCCACGGTATCGGAAACTGTCAGGAAGCTGATGGATGGTCGCAAAGCCAATCTTGTGCTGACCGATCCCCCTTACAACGTCAGCTTTGAATCTGTGAGCGGACTAAAAATCAAGAACGACAGCATGAAGGCAGAACAATTCTACATCTTTTTACTGTCGGCGTTTAAGAATCTTTATGAAAACCTCGCCGATGGCGGGGCTTTTTACTGCTTCCATTCGGATTCGGAGAAGGTGAACTTCTTTCGTGCCTGTGTGGACGCGGGGTTTCATTACTCCACGACTTGCATCTGGGTGAAAAATGCCCTCGTGCTTGGTCGGGGTGATTACCAGCAAATGCACGAGCCGGTGCTGTATGCCTTTAAGAATACCTCCAAACACAAGTGGTATTCCGACCGTAAGCAGACTACCATTTGGAACTTCGATAAACCAAAGAAAAACGCCGATCACCCAACAAGCAAACCCCTCGACCTGCTGGCATATCCTATTGCCAACAGCAGTCAGGCAAACGCCATCGTGCTGGACACTTTCGGCGGCTCCGGGTCGACGCTCATCGCCTGCGAGCAGCTTGACCGCACCTGCTACATGCTCGAATTGGACGAGAAATATGCTTCGGTCATTTTACGCAGGTATGCCGAGTACAAGCAAAACGGTGGCGAGGATATCACCTGTGAGCGTGACGGCAAGGTATTCCAATATGCCGACCTCGTGAAAGAGGTGGCTTTAATATAGTCAAAAGTGTTATGTGGCTCTTCCAAGTATGATTTTATTCTCAGCGGCATTGTGTCATACACACAATAACAAGGGGCTGTATTTCCTTGATATTCGGTGCATTTATTATCACATAAAAGCTTGCTATTAAAGGCGTTCAGAGTGATATATGTAGTGCACGGAGGACAAAACCCCTGCAAAATCAAGGAAAATGGAGGAAACGAGCATGAGACTTTCTTACAACGTAACAGGCCCTGAACGTAAGACACTGGTCGCAGCCATCAGTCATGAACTTAACGCCCCGACCAATTACCTCGGAGCGCCGACATTCGCCTACGAGGTTGGCGGCTACCACATCGACAAGACCGGCACAGTCACGGGCGAGGACAACCGGGAGCTGGTCGCTAACCTTTGCGGTTTGCACAGCTTCAAGGCAGTCACCGAAGAATACGATGAGCTGGCGACTGGACCCGAAAGCTGCACATACCAAACGGAACTCAGCGACCGCCTGACCATCGAAATACCCCTTGACGGCTTTACACCTGAGAAACTCGACAATCTCTCCAAACTGGTGAATGCCAAAGCCCCGCTTCTCAAGGCGTCGATCGGAACGGATGACCTGCCGATTAAGCAGACCGCTGACACACTGCAGTTCCCCTGGTTTAAAGGAACGATTGATGCGGAACACACAGAAGCATACACCACGCTGATCAGCCTGCTTTGCAAAACTGCAATTGAAAAGAAGCGAATCACGGCAAGAGAAAAAGACATCGACAGAAACCCGAAATACGCCATGCGGTGTTTCCTGCTCTCCCTTGGATTCATCGGCGACGAGTACAAAGCAGCTCGAAAGATATTACTTTCAAGACTTGAAGGCAATTCAAGCTGGAAAGGCGGCAAGAAAATGGAGGTGGCAGACAGTGAATAGTTTCATATCAAAAGCAGCCCTCGAAGCACGGAGGGCAAGGTACAAAAAAGGCGCTCGTGTTGAACTGATTTCCATGACTGACCCCTACACCAAGCTGAAACCCGGCGACACGGGAACGGTAGACTTCGTAGACGACACAGGCACGGTTTTCATTATCTGGGACAGCGGCTCACATCTCGGAGCAGTTTTTGGCGAGGATGAAATCAGACTGCTTTCCAAAGCCGAGGTTGTCAAAGCACAATGTCGTAAGGTGGCGGCCACGGGGCGCACGAATATGTTTGATACCAAAGCAGTGTTCAAAATTGCGATGGAGATGGGATTCAACGAATTAGCGAACTTCATTTCCACGGACACCAAGCGATATGCAAATCTGATATTGACAGGGGAACTTGAAAATGTGGAGTGAAGGAATTATCTACTGCCCATCGACAGGCAGCAAGTACAAATACTGGGTCAAGCATTATGAGGAAAGCTCTCCGTTCGGTATCGACGGCGGCAAAATCAGCAAGCTGACACTACACAAGTTCGGCGAGACCCGCGACCTTTGCAGCTATGACAGGGGCTGGGATATCGAACCGGGTGACGAAGTCAAGGCGGTCTACACCATCATCCTCAGCAAGTACAACTAAACACGAAACAACCGAAAGACAGACACCCCG
>JAHDPS010000262.1 GCA_018434225.1 Bacillota bacterium | reverse complement strand
GGGAAGAACTCGTCCGTAACGGAGCCACTGACCGCGTCACCGGGGAGGGATGGATTTGAAATCGCGCCGGCAGATGAGAATACTTGAGTTGCTCCGCACCAGGGTGGTTGAGACCCAGGAGCAGCTCGCGGAGCTGCTGGGGCAGGAGGGAATCGAAGTCACCCAGGCCACGGTCTCGCGGGACATCAAGGAATTGAACCTCGTGAAGACGCCCGTCGGGGGTGGCAAATACAGGTATTCGGCCGCACAGGATTTTCAGCCCGCTCGCGCGTCGGACAAGCTCAAGCGACTGCTTGCCGATTGTTGCCTGACCATAGAAATGGCTCGCAACATCGTGGTCGTGAAGACGCTGTCCGGTACGGCGCCGGGCGTGGGCGAGGCCATCGACAGCCTGCATCTGGAGGAGCTGGTGGGATCGGTCGCGGGGGACAATACAGTGATACTGGTGGCGAAGTCGGACGAGGCGGCGGTGTCCGCGACCGAGCGGCTGCGGAACCTGAGTCACTAGGGGGCCGGACATGATCGTCGAACTCCGAATACGCGACTTCGCCCTGGTCGATTCCATGCGTATGACGCTCGATCCCGGCCTCAACGTGTTGACGGGCGAGACGGGCGCCGGGAAATCCATAATAATCGACGCGGTCGAAGTGCTGCTCGGCGGCAGGGCGTCCGCGGAATATGTGAGGACGGGTAGCGAGGGGGCTTGCGTGGAGGCCCTCTTTGACGTTTCAGGCAATGCGTCCGCGCTATCCTTTCTTCGGGATTTTGGCGTTCAGCCTGCGGCCACGCTCCTCATTTCGAGGGAAATCTCCTCAACCGGGAGATCCATCGCCAGGATCGGCGGCAGACCGGCAACAGCGGGGGCCCTGAAGGAATTGGGCTTTCGGCTCGTGGACATTCACGGCCAGCACGAGCACCAGTCGCTGCTCAGGACCGAAACCCACCTGGACATACTGGATGCGTTCGGAGGCCCGTCGGTGGCGGACATGAGATCGAACGTCGCCGCCATGTATTCGCGACTCCGATCGGTCGAGAACGACATTTCGAGCCTGCTCAAGGGCGAAAAGGACCGCGCCAGGAGGTTGGACGTCCTCAGATATCAGAAAGAGGAGATCGAAAAGGTGGCGCCCGTGCCCGGCGAGGATGAGGCCCTTGCGGAAGAGGCGGCGATCCTCAGCAACGCCGAGAGGCTGAAACAGGCAGCCCTTGCCGCCTACTCGCTTCTGTACGACGGCAGGGAAACCTCAGCGGTGGACCTCATTGGTTTCGCGGCGTCTGAGGTGGCGGCGGGGGCATCTATGGATCCAGGCCTTTCCCCCGCGGTGGACGCGATAGCGGGAGCGGCCGAGGCGCTGAAGGAGGCCGCCCGAGACCTTCGGACCTACGCGGAGAGGCTCGAGGCCAACGGGGAGAGGCTGGCGGAGGTAGAATCGAGGATAGACCGTATACAGCGGATTAAGGCGAAGTACGGCGAGACGATAGAGGAAGTGTTGGCGTTTGGCGAGGAGTGCGCCGCGGAGATTGAGAGGCTCGAAAACGGCGAATCGCACGCGGCCTCGCTGGAGAGGCGGCGCGAAGAGCTCGTGGAGTCGCTCGGGGAGGCGTGCGGTAGGTTGTCGGTTGCCAGGCGTTCCGTTGCACCGCGTTTCGAGTCCCTGGTGAATGAGGAGATGGAAGCGCTGGGAGTGGGTAAGCGAGCGTTCAGCGTGGATTTATCCACTGAGGAAGACTCGCCCGGAGCGCCGGTCGAGGGGCGACTTCTATCCGTCGGACCGAGAGGGGTGGATCGCGCCGAATTCCTGATCGCGCCGAACCCGGGTGAGCCGCCGAAACCGCTGAACAGGATCGCCTCCGGCGGCGAGATGTCCAGGGTCATGTTGGCCATCAAGTCGGTGATGGGAGACGTGGAACAGGCGCCATGCGTTATCTTCGACGAGATCGATTCGGGAATCGGTGGAGCGACGGCCAAGGCCGTCGGGATCAGGTTGGCGTCCATCGGACAGAAACGGCAGGTACTGTGCGTCACGCATCTTGCGCACATTGCGGCGAGGGCTGGGAGCCATTTCCTCGTGCGAAAGGAATCGGATGGGAAGACAACTCAAACACGAGTGGAAAAGGTGACCGGAGCGGCGCGAGAGGTCGAGATAGCCAGGATGCTAGGGGGTTCGTCTGAAATAGCCCTTGATCACGCGAGGGAATTGTTGGTCGAACGTTGATCGCCACTTACATTCATATTTTGCTGATTTCGCGCGTTTATGCCCGGAAACACCGGGCATGACTGTTTATTTGCGGATTTCTTAGCGTCATGCTGGGAACATAATTCAGGCTTCCGCCGGGCATTTTAAGACAAGAATCGTAAAATCGCTGGAGGTGAATCGGCGGGAGCGTGATGTAGTTGCCGAACTGGACCAGGCGTAAGATACTCGGCCTGATCCTGGTAACCCTCACTATCGCCTGCTCCAGCGCACCGATCAGGGAACTCGCAAGCCTCCCCGGCAGCCTCAGACTGTGCGAGGGCAGGGAGCACGAGATCCGCGCGACAATACCGTTCATCAGGGTGCGTTCGGTTGACGACCGTTTGCTGGTGGTACGGGGCTCAGATGAACGGCGGGGATCTAGTGTGTCGCTGGTTCCGAAGTCAATGGGCCATGCCGACCTGGAGTTCAGCCTATTCGGGATCATTCCCCTGCGACAGATGGCGGTTGATGTAGTGCCGCAGCTAAGAGTGTTCCCCGGCGGGCATTCGATTGGAGTACTGATCCACGCCGAGGGTGTACTGGTGACCGGTCTGGCTCCGGTCACTGATTCCGCCGGCAGGACGACTTATCCCGCGCGTGACGCCGGGATCGAAGTCGGGGACGTAGTGCTGGAGGTGTGTGATGTCAAGGTCAACGGCGACGCCCACATCGCCGCTCTCGTCGAGCAGTGTGGTGCGGGAGGCCGAGAAGTCCCCGTCCTGATAAAGAAGAAAAACGGCAGCCGGCTTCGCCTCAACATCGCCCCAGTTCTCTGCAGGGAATCGCAGCGATATCGAATAGGCATGTGGGTGCGTGACAGCGCGGCGGGCGTAGGCACCCTGACATTCTATGACACAGCGGGGGTATTCGGTGCGCTCGGACACGTGATAACGGACGATGAGACGGACAGGCCGATAGATGTGCGTGACGGAAGGATCGTCAAGGCTACGGTGACCGGGATAGAAGAGGGGAAAAAGGGACAGCCGGGCGAAAAGATCGGCGTTTTCCTCGAAGAAAAGGACGTAATGGGGGAGATATACAGCAATTCGCGTTTCGGAATCACAGGGTCTCTTTATTCCGTTCCCTCGAATCCATTTTACGATAATCCGATCCCCATCGGATTGGCGGGCGAAGTCCGCGAAGGGCCCGCCGAAATCATCACCGTAGTACAAGGGCAGAGGCTCGAGCGGTTCGCGATCGATATCCAGAGGATAATCCGGCAAGCCAAGCCGGACGGCAAGGGGCTTATTGTCAGGATAACTGACCAGGGGCTTCTGGAGAGGACCGGCGGGATCGTTCAGGGCATGAGCGGCAGCCCGATAATACAGGATGGAAAGCTCGTCGGGGCGGTGACTCACGTATTCGTGAACGATCCGACCCGGGGGTACGGTGTTTTCATCGAATGGATGATCGCGGAAGCGGGACTTCATATCGACAGCGGGCGGGTGGGCCGGATCGATTTCGGCCCATCTCCATATTCTGCCGCAGGATAATAGGTCAAGGAAAAAACTCCCTCCATTAGAAGGATAAGCAAATAGTGGCGTAGAACTAAAGGCTATTGCCATTCAAGGGGGTTTGTCATGTGGGTCAGGTCAGAGTAGCCATTGCTGATGATAATAAGGATTTTTGCGAGCTGTTGAAAAACCACATCCAGGATCAACCCGACATGGAAGTGGTTGGAGTCGCTTACAATGGTAATGAGGCGATGGATCTCATAAAGAAGGTGACCCCCGACGTCCTTATCCTGGATATAATCATGCCGCACGTCGACGGGATCGCCGTGCTGGAAAAGCTCGCTTCGGGGGAATTCCCTTCCCGTCCCCGCGTGATCATTCTAACCGCCTTCGGACAGGAAAGCATCACGCACAGGGTGGTCGAGCTCGGGGCCGACTATTACGTATTGAAGCCCTTCAATCTCGACATCCTCGTCAGCAGGATCAGACAGATGTGTTCCATATCCCCCGTACCGAAAACCCCCCAGCTCAGAACGAAGAGCATGGAGTCGGAGGTCACCAATATCATCCACGAGATTGGCATACCCGCTCATATCAAGGGATACCTGTACATAAGGGACGCAATAATCATGGTGACCAATAAGGTCGAACTACTTTCGGCGATAACGAAAGAATTGTATCCGGGCATCGCGACAAAATATAAAACCACGCCGAGTCGAGTCGAGCGAGCCATACGTCATGCTATCGAGGTCGCCTGGAACAGGGGCAACATCGAACTCATCAATAATGTGTTCGGACACACTGTGAGCCAGGAGAGGGGGAAGCCTACCAACTCCGAGTTCATAGCGATGGTGGCGGACAAGCTTCGCATGGAGCTCAAAGCATCGTAATATTAATGAATCGTAACAATATTGAATCATTCAAAGCCGCCCAATGGAGGCGGTTTTTTATTTTGGGAAGAGGACACGCGCGTGTGAGTACAGAATCTTTCGTTGGACATATGACCGGGCGTATTCTGCGAAAGGCGGTTTGGCGACGGCCGACGCGATGGCGAATCTCCAGGCTCAAGCAAATATGATCGAACACCTGCTGTTCGTCCTGGATTCTGCTCACGACGGCATCATCGCGGTCGACGCGTCGGGCGTGGTCACTCTCATGAACCTCGCGGCGGAGGCGCTCACGGGCCTGAACAGGGAGGAGGCCGTCGGCAAGCCCGCAGAGCAGGTCATCCCGAATACCAGGCTTCATCTGGTCGTTCGTAGCGGCAGGCCGGAGCTCAACCAGCAGCAGGACATAGGCAAGACGGTCATCGTCACGAACAGGGTGCCCGTCAAAGACAAGGACGGCAACGTCACGGGCGCCGTTGCGGTGTTCAGGGACATCACCGAAGTGAAGACCCTCGCGTCCGAGATCACCAACCTCAAGGAAATCCAGAGCATGCTAAAGGCCATAATAGATTGCACGCAGGACGTCATCTCCGTAGTGGATGCTCGTGGAATCCAGGTCCTGATAAACCCCGCCTACACCCGCATGACCGGGCTGACCGAAGAGGACGTCCTGGGAAAGCCGCCCACGGTCGATATCGCGGAGGGCGAAAGCATGCATTTGCAGGTCCTAAGGACCGGACGGCCCGTTAAGGGCGTGCCCATGAAGGTGGGTCCGGCGAGGCGGGAAGTCGTCGTGGACGTGGCGCCTATCCTGGTGGATGATGTTTTAAAGGGTAGCGTGGCTGTGGCCCACGACACCTCGGAGATCCTTCGCCTGAACGAAGAGCTCGAGCGCGTGAAGCACCTCGTGAGAAGACTCGAGGCCAAGTACACGTTCGATGACATCATAGGCGAGAGCGCGGTCATGCGGGCGACGATAGAACAGGCGCGGCGGGCCGCGGAGACACCCGCCACCGTGATTCTCAGGGGCGAAAGCGGCACGGGCAAGGAGCTTTTCGCCCACGCGATTCACAACCTCAGCCCCAGGAAGGGCGGCCCCTTCGTCCGCGTCAACTGCGCCGCGATAGCCGATACGCTGCTCGAGAGCGAGTTGTTCGGTTACGTGGAGGGGGCCTTTACAGGCGCGAGGCGGAAGGGCCGCAGGGGCCTGTTCGAGGAGGCCACCGGCGGCACGATGTTCCTCGATGAGATCGGGGTAATGAACCTAAACCTCCAGACGAAGATCCTGCGCGCGTTGCAGGAGAAGGAGATAGTGAGAGTGGGCGACAACGCGCCCATTCAAGTGGACGTCAGGATCATAGCGGCCACAAACGTCAACCTGGAACAGGCGGTCGAGGCGGGTACGTTTCGCGAGGACCTGTACTACCGCCTGAACGTAGTGCCGGTATTCGTCCCGCCCCTCAGGCAGAGGCGGGAGGATATACCGCACCTTATCCACTACCTCGTCAGGAAGTTCAACCAGGAGTACGGAAGGTCCGTGAAGTCGGCTTCCGAGGAGGTCGTTAATACCCTTTCCCAGTACGAATGGCCTGGAAACGTGCGTGAGCTCGAGAACGTCCTCGGTCGCGCGTTGATCAATATGAAGTACGGGGACGACGTTATCGAGGCGGTTCATCTCCCGCCGCTCGGCCGGGCCAGACCGGCGTCAGATGGTTCCAGCGGAACAGCCATCCGGCAGGGATACGTCGGAATGAGCCTCGCCAGCGCCGTCGACAGGGCGGAAAAAGAGATCATTGTCGCCGCTCTAAAGCGCGCCGGGGGCAACAAGACGGAGGCCGCGAGGAGGCTTGGTATCGCGACGCGAAGCCTGTACTACAAGATGCACCGTCTCGACATAAAAGACGACCGGTGATTGCGCGCAATAAGCTGCCCATATGAATGAAATTGCATGATATCGGACTGGCCGCGCGTCGCGCGGTTTCATCGAATGGTGAGGCCAGGCCCATGATGGCGGCTCCGGTTCCCGTTGGCACAGAAGCTGCTGATAGAATGGCGCAGGATCAATGTGAGGGGGGCTGTGAATGGAGATATTCGAGGCAATGGCCAGGGACGGTCACGAACAGGTGATTTTCTGCAGCAATAAGGCGGCGGGCCTAAAGGCCATCATCGGCATCCACGATACGAGCCTTGGGCCGGCGCTGGGTGGGTGCCGCATGTGGCCCTACGCTACGGAAGAGGAAGCCGTCGTCGATGTCCTACGGCTATCCAAGGGGATGACGTATAAATCGGCCGCCGCGGGGTGCAATTACGGCGGTGGAAAGATGGTAGTATGGGGCGATCCGAAAAAAGACAAATCCGAGGCGCTGTTCAGGGCGCTGGGTAGATTCGTCGAGGGTTTGGACGGCAGGTTCTACACTGGCACGGACGTGGGCACTGCGTCGAGCGACTTCATATGGAGTTCCTATGAGACGGACAAGGTCAGCGCCCTTCCGGAGGAGTTCGGCGGCAGCGGCGACTCGTCCATTACTACCGCGTTCGGTGTTTGGAAGGGCATGAAAGCCTGCGTGAAAGAGGTATTCGGGACGGAGAGCCTCAAGGGCTTGAGGATCGCGGTGCAAGGGGTCGGGAAGGTCGGGTTCCACCTCGTGGGGCACCTGGTCGATGAGGGCGCCGCCGTTACGGTCAGCGATATCAATAGGGACTACGTGGACCGCATAACATCGAAATACCAGGTCAAGGTGGTCGAACCCGACGCCATCTACGACGTTGATTGCGACATATTCAGCCCGTGCGCCCTGGGCGCCGTGATTAACGATGATACCATTAAAAGATTGAAATGCAAGATCATCGCCGGCGCCGCGAACAACCAGCTGAAGGAGCATAGGCACGGCCACGACCTGCAGTCCCGCGGGATCCTATACGCCCCGGATTACGTCATCAACGCCGGCGGCATGATCCAGGTCGTCGACGAGTTGCAGGGGTTCAACAAAGAGCGGGCGTTCAAGAAGACCGCCGCCATCCAGGACCTCCTTACGAGGATATTCGCCATATCGAAGCGGGACGGCATACCGACCATGCAGGCGGCCAACGTGATGGTCGAGGAGAGGATAGAGTCGATCTCCAAGGTATCACGGGTCTTTCTTAGAGGGTAG
>JAHDPS010000240.1 GCA_018434225.1 Bacillota bacterium | reverse complement strand
TCGCGCCCTTCACCTGCATCCCCGAGATAGTCGCGAAGTCCATATTGCCCCGGGTTTCGGAGGACCTCGACATGCCGGTGATCTCGTTCTTTCTGGACGAGCAGACAGGTGAAGCGGGGGTGCGAACGAGACTGGAGGCGTTCGTGGACCTCCTGAAGAGGAAGAGGGACGCCCTCGGGCGACGCGGCGCGGATGCTCCGGCTCGAGTGTACAGGGGGGTCGCTTGATGAGAATGTACTTGGGAATCGACGTGGGGTCCGTGACCACGAAAGCGGCCGTCGTAGACGACGACCTGAATGTTAGGGGATCGCTGTACCTGCGCACGATGGGCAGGCCGATCGAGGCGGTGCAGGAGTGCCTGAAGGGTAGCGCGGCGTCCCTGGGTCCAGGGGATATCGTCGCGGGGGTAGGCGCCACGGGCAGCGCCAGGAGACTGGCCGGCGTGATAGCCGGGGCGGACGTGGTGAAGAACGAGATTACGACCCACGCCGTGGCGGCCATGTGGGTGGTCCCGGATGTGCGCACGGTAATCGAAATTGGTGGTCAGGATTCGAAGGTCATCATCCTGCGGGACGGCATCGTATCGGACTTCGGCATGAACACAATCTGCGCCGCCGGCACAGGCTCGTTCCTGGATCAGCAGGCCGCCAGGCTCGGGATACCGATAGAGGAGTTCGGCCGGTTGGCGGTCACGTCGGACACACCGGTCAGGATCGCCGGCCGGTGCGCGGTGTTCGCCGAATCGGACATGGTCCACAAACAGCAGATGGGCCACAACGTTCCCGACATCCTCCTGGGGCTGTGCCAAGCGCTGGTGCGCAACTACCTGAACAATGTGGCCAAGGGCAAACCCGTGGTCGCGCCCGTCGTCTTTCAGGGCGGGGTGGCCGCGAACATCGGCATAAGGAGGGCTTTCGAAGACGCTCTCAACTGCGAAGTCATAGTGCCGGAGCACTACGGAGTGATGGGCGCCATCGGCGCCGCGATCATCGCAAGGGAGACGATGAAGGGCGCCAGATCGACGCGGTTCAGGGGGTTCGAAGCGGGCAATATACCGTTTGGGAGCTCTTCGTTCGAGTGCCCCCATTGTCCCAATAGATGCGAGATCGTGGAGATCTCGATGTCCGGTTCGATCGTTTCGAGATGGGGCGGCAAGTGCCCTCGCTGGGAAACGGGGGAAGGGAATTCGAGCAATCAATCATCTCGCGTGAATCTGTTCGAGCCGGCGTGCTGACCGGATGAGCGGAGGGCCGTTGAAGGGGTGGGCGAATTGTATGGTTTATTCACGGGATTGACGTATATCACGTGGCAGCAATCGATCATGATCCTGGTGGGCGGCGTCCTCATATACCTCGCCATTGCAAAGAATTATGAACCCATCTTGCTCCTGCCTATAGGTTTCGGCGCTATACTGGGGAACATCCCGTTCTCCTCGGCCACCGCCGCCGATGGGCCATTGTCCGTGCTCTACAGGGTCGGGATAGCGAATGAACTATTCCCCGTTCTGATATTCATCGGGATCGGCGCGATGATAGATTTCGGCCCGCTGCTGGAAAACCCGATCATGATGCTGTTCGGCGGGGCGGCCCAGTTCGGGATATTCGCCACCATAACCATTGCGGCGGCGATGGGGTTCACGTTGAAAGAGGCCGCGGCTATAGGGATAATCGGGACCGCGGACGGACCCACGACGATACTGGTGGCGGCGAGGTTCGCGCCCCATCTCCTTGGTCCACTGTCGGTCGCGGCTTACTCGTACATGTCGCTGGTGCCAATCATTCAGCCGCCCGTTATACGCTTCCTCACCACCCCGGCGGAACGGAAGATCCGCATGTGCTATACGGGTAAGGGGAGGATCCCCAGGGTAGTGAAGATCCTATTCCCCATAGCGGTGACACTGGTCGCCGGCGCTATCGCACCCGTGAGCACCGCGCTCATCGGGTTGTTGATGCTGGGCAATCTCCTTCGCGAGTCAGGCGTTGTGGACCGCCTGTCCGGGTCCGCCCAGAACGAACTGGCGAACGTAGTGACGCTCTTTCTAGGGATCGCGATCGGCGGCAGCATGGAGGCGAGCGTCTTCCTGACCGCGCGGACCGTTCTCATCCTGGTCATGGGCCTGGTGGCGTTCATCTTCGACACAGCCGGCGGGATCCTGTTCGCAAAGTTCCTTAACTTGTTCCTACGCAAGAAGGTGAACCCGATGATCGGGGCCGCTGGAATATCGGCGTTTCCCATGTCGGGCAGGCTCGTGTCCAAGATGGCCTTGAATGAGGATGTGACGAACCACATCATCATGTCCGCCATTGGAGCCAACGTGGCGGGCCAGATCGGTTCGGTCGTCGCGGGGGCGCTCGTCCTGTCGCTCGTCAGATAGACGATTGTGAATGGGGGAAGCAGGATAATGAAAGGCCAGATCGTGCACCAATCACTGGCACTACTCGTCCAGGGGATGACGGGGACCCTCCTCACGATGCTGATACTCACCGGCCTTACGAGCCTGATGGGCTCAATCGGGCGGTGTAACGGGGACACCTCGTCGAGATAATACGGTTTCGTTTCGCGTTCAAACTGGGTGGGGCTATGGCGGCCCCGCTCGCTTTCGTATTGATAGCAGCCTGGGTCGGAGTGTCTTCGCTTGCGCGGGTTCACGGGTATGTGCGACAGATCGCCGTCGATCAGATGAGGGCCATCGACCTGGCGACTCAGATCCAGACGGAGACGGGTCTGTACAGGCAGTGAGAACTCCAGCACATCCTCAGCACGGCGGAGGGCGAAATGGACGACTACAGGTCGAGGGGAGGACGGCTAAGGAACAGCTGGACTCCATGCAAGGCGCCACGAAAATAATGCTCGAGCTCCAGAAAGTCATCGAAGACATAGCGGAAGGAGCGCAGGAGCAGATATCCGCAGTGGCCGATGCGATGGCGGCCGTCAAGGGCATGAACCTGGCGGATCGCGCTTCTAAATCCACCAAGGAGATAGCGGATCTGATCAGGGACGT
>JAHDPS010000058.1 GCA_018434225.1 Bacillota bacterium | reverse complement strand
AACGAAGACTTGAAGGCGTGGGTCGAAGCCAACGCCCTGAAGTCGATGGACACCTATTTCGGGCACCGAGGAAAACCGCCCGAAGCAATGTAACGGCAAGGTGTATGAGGGGGAGGCATTGAAGTGCCCTCCCCCTCGAAATTGGAGGTGCGAGAATGTCCATCGAGCGAAACTCCGAGGGCTGCCTGCTCATGGATCCTGAGAAGGTGGCAGCAGAGGTAACACCAAAATTCAGCCGCTATAACGGCGGCTGGATAAAGAGGGTGGATGGCCTCGACAAGAAGTACGCGAACGGATACAGCCTTGTCGGCGAGTTCGTTGAGAAGGGCCTTCAATGGCTGAAACCCGGTCTTTATCTGGATTGCAGCATTGAAGGAAGCCGGAAGCATCCAGAACGACGTTATTCGCTGTTCAGGCTGCTGCCGGATGGAACCAGCGTCTTGCTTGCCAAGGCCGGTGATTATCGGGACTGGGCGCCCCGGATGTGGCCGGCGATAGAGGCCGCGCTGGCGGAGTACAACAACGAGGAGAAGAAGTACTCTGCCTGCGATTTGGGAGCCACTCCTGATCAGGTTCTCATTGAAGAAATTACCCGCCGGGGGTACCGTGTGGAACGGGCCGCTTAGGAGGAATCGTCGAGGTGATCTTGCGGGAAATCGCTCAGGACTTGTTCAATCTAGCCCCGCGCACGGGTGCGCTGGTCCATTGCGTCTCTGCAGATTGCGCCATGGGAGCAGGGATCGCTCTGCGATTCAGGACATTATACCCGGGCAACACGGCGTTCTGCAAGGCGCAGAACCCGCCAGTCGGAACGGCCGTGCGGTACGTGAGTCCCGATGGCGAAGTGATCTACAACCTCGTGACGAAGGCCCACTACTGGGAGAAGCCGACGTACGAGAGCCTCGAGTCCGCCCTGAAGGACATGGAGGCGCACGCCTTGCGGCACAAGGATCTCGCTCTGGCCATGCCGCGGATCGGCTGCGGCCTTGATAGGCTGGAGTGGGGGAAGGTGAAGAGTCTGCTCCAGCAAGTCTTTGGAGATGTGGACATCACGATTACGATATGCAGACCATCCCCAAAAGGAGGGTGTTGAGTAGAATGGAAAGAGTCCTTCTCGGCAGTGTAGCGGTTGACTCCGGCCAGATAATGATCGGGGATCCCTGCTATCGAGCAGAGTACGAGAAGATAGACGCTGAGGCAAAGCCCATGAGAGTGCGACTCTGGGGCAGAGATGCTGAAGCAGTCGCCGAAACGCTTCGGGGCAAAGGCCTGGAAGTGGAGAAGAACAAACACACTTTCTACGTGACGGGCAAAGGGCTTGACGCTCAAGGATACGCTACCCTCATAGAGGAGACCGAAAACGCGATTCAGACTGCGGGGCATTTGGCTTTCGTATATCTTGACACAACCTCGACCAGGGACCTCGTTTTCAATGCAACGTCCTCAGCGAACCTGGGAGGCGAAGTACGGAGCCCATCGTGGCCACCTGGCGCAGGAGCTCTTGCGGTTGCGTTTGCGCCCGGACTCGGCGATGGCGTGTACGATGTCTACGCGTGCTATAAGGACCTCCCCGACTGGGGACGCCGCATTGTGCGGGTGGAGATAGACTGCCTATGCTAAAGGTGCTTGTCTGCGGTAGCCGCGAGTGGCAGAACGTGGACATCATAAGACGCGAGTTACTTGCACTTCCACGAGGCTCCACGGTGGTTCACGGAGACTGTCGCGGCGCCGATAGGCTTGCGGGAATGATAGCCGAGAGCCTAGGGATGACCGTCAGAGCATACCCGGCCCAATGGGGCTTACACGGGGTTGCGGCCGGTCCAATCCGGAACCGCGAGATGCTGGAGAAAGAGAAGCCCGATCTGGTGCTTGCCTTCCATCGGGACCTAGCCAACAGCAAGGGGACCGCCGATATGATCTCCAGAGCTCGTAGAGCGGGCGTTCCCGTTCGCGTCATTGAGAAGTGAGAGCACTTTGTTCCTGGTTTCCAGATGGGCCGAAAGGCCCATTGCCATTATTCTAGCGGTTCTATGATTGACGCCATAATCTAACACTGTCTGTAGGACATGATCCTACGGGCCCGATGCTTATGGAGAGCTAGATCGGTACACGATCTGGTTTCGTTGTTTTCTAAGGCGGCGTCTCTGGCTAAGGCTAAGCGCCACAATAAAGGAGTGAGGACCTTGCGGATGGCTGAGGAGAACCTCGGGCAGAAGATCACCGAGCTGTTGCTCGGGATCAAGCAACGGGCAAGGACGGGTTGCATAAGCCAACCTGCCGCAGAGTGGCTGCTCGAGAGAATCAACGGCCTGTCTGAGGGATTCTGCGATCACAGCCTCGAGAGGCTATTATCAACCAATGCGATGATGCGCTCCTTCCTGGGGGTCGTGTCGCGCGGGGATCTC